>CAYWFW010000056.1:0-4513 GCA_964457735.1 uncultured Sulfurovum sp.
TTTTGATAAATATATTAAAAAAGAAGCTATTTAGATAGCTATTTGAATTTAAAAGAGTTTACTCTTTATCTCCCCATGATAATTTTTCTCTTAAAACTGAAAAATAGTTTCTCTCTTTTTTATGTAAGAGTTTAGCTCCAATAGGGGACATAGATATATGCAATCTATCTCCTGTTTTCATCTCATAATCATCTTGACCATCAACCATTGCAATTACTCTATCTCTTGGAGATTTTAAATCAATGCTGAAATTTGCAGGAAATACTAAGGGTCTTTGGGTAAGAGAGTGAGGACATATTGGAGTGAGTATAAATGCTTTTGTTAAAGGATACATTACAGGTCCTCCTGCGGCAAGAGAGTATGCAGTTGCACCTGTTGGAGTAGATATAATTAAGCCATCTCCACGATAAGTATTAAACCATTCAGAGTTTATAGATGCCTCTATATTTACCATTTTAGATATAGTTGGTCGTGTGATTACTATATCATTAAAAGCATAAAACTCCTCTATAGAATCTTTTTTATGAAGTTTGCCCTCCATAATCATTCTCTCATCAATTCTATAATCTCCAATTAAGAGAGAATCTAAAAATGTATCAACTTCATCTAGGGTAACATCGGCTAAAAATCCTAAATTTCCTGCGTTAATTCCTAAAATAGGTTTATCATATCCATAGCTTCTTCGTACAAGAGATAATAAAGTGCCATCTCCCCCTAAAGATACCAAAAAGTCAGCCTCTTTGCACATAAAGTCAAATTTTACTCCAGATACCCCTATCATATCAGCACTTTTTTCAGATAATACAACTTCTAAGCCTCTATTTGTAAATAAACCTTTAATATGCAAATAGAGTTCTCTAATCTCTGGAGACTCTGGTTTCAAGATAAACCCAACTTTTTCTATTTTATCTAGCATAAAAAGTAACCTTCAAAAATTTTAATCTTTTGGTATATAATAACTTAGTGTACTTCTACCAAATTTAGTCTTTTTCTTTAGCACAAGCTCACCTATCTCTTGAGGTAAATCCATACTTGTCATATGTTCTACTGTTACCATTTCACAAATATCTATATCTATACTCTCTATCAATTTGATACTATCCTCATATATCTCGTCCATCCCATCGCGAATAGAAAATGGAGGGTCAAAATAAAAATATGTTTTTACCTGCTCTTTATTATCTCTTTTGAGCATATCTAACACAATTGATAATTTTTCAAAACTATCACCATAAACTAAAGTCGTTTTTGAACTATCTAATTTTTTAGAATTAGATGTTAAAACCCTAAATGCAGTTTTATTTTGTTCTATAAAGTAACATCTTGAAGCACCACGACTTAATGCTTCTAATCCAACAGAACCACTTCCAGCAAAAACCTCAACAAAGTTTTTATCCATAATATCAAATTGTAGAGTATTAAAAAAAGACTCTTTTAATATTGATTTTGAACTTCTAGTTGTACCAATATCTGGTATCTCTATCTGTCTGCCTTTAAACTTGCCACCGATTATATTTGTTTTAAATATTTTAATTTTTTCTCTATTATTCATAAGTGTTATTTTATCAGAACTTATGATATTTTTACTTAGGACTAATCAAAAATCCACTAAAATAATAGATAATATTAAAAGGAAGATGGTATTTTAAGTGTGGTTTAGTTACAAACTAGATACTTAGCTCTTTTAAATAACATATATATAAATAGGAAAATAGATGAAAATTAAATTAAAAACAGGTAACTTAGATATAGATTACACAAAAGAGTTAGAGGAGTTAGTATCATTTGGTTCTCGTATTAACAAAAAAAGAGGATTTTTATTTGTAAGTAAAGTCCTTGGTAAACATCTTCCAACCAAACCATCTATTATGAAAGATATTTATAAAAAATTAGCTAATGATATAAAATTAAAACTATCAGATAAGCCAACTCTTGTAATAGGTTTTGCCGAAACTGCTACAGCTTTAGGTCATGGAGTTTATGATTCTTTAAGAGATGATTTTAATGTTATAAACTCTTTTTATATTCATTCTACAAGATTTAATACAGATGAGAAAATATTTTTTAATTTTTTTGAAGAGCATTGTCACGCTCCTAGTCATATATTTTATATGCCAAAAGATAAAAATTTAAGAGATTTATTAGAGAGTGTAGAAAATGTGGTACTTGTGGATGATGAGGTTTCAACTGGTAATACTGCAAATAATTTAGTGAATGAGCTTAGAAAAGTTCTCCCTAATGCCAAAAAATATTATCTATCAACAATTTTAAATTGGGCAGAAAAAGAGTATGATAATTTTGAATACTTATCTTTGTATCAGGGTGATTTTAGTTTTGAATGGGATTATAATCATAAAATAGAGGATAATATTGTATCAGAAGCGATAGAAAATATAAAATTAGATAAAATTATTCCATATAACTTTGGAAGATATGCGATTCAAAATCTTGATATTAATTTTTCAAACTTAGTAGATATAGAAGATTTAAAAGATAAAAAGGTATTAGTTTTGGGAACAGCAGAATTTATGTATCCTCCATATTTATTAGCTTTATATTTGGAAAATGCAGGGGTGGAATCTTATTTTCAGGCAACCACAAGAAGCCCTGTTAATATTGATGGGGCAATATCTTCTAAAATTAGTTTTAAAGATAACTATTTTGAAAATATTGATAATTTTTTATATAATGTTACAGATAGAGAGTATGATAAAATCTTGATATGTTATGAGACAACATCTTTACCAACAAATTTTAAATTAAAAGATATATTACTAGATAATAAATTTGATGTAGATGAGATATATTTTGTTAAATAGTTCTGTAATTAAATTGGCATCTATAGATATTGGATTAAAAAGAATAGGTGTCGCTATATGTTTAGATGGAAATATTGTATTACCACAAAATGCAATAATAAGAAAAAATCGTAATCAAGCATCTTTGGATGTAAGGCTATTTTTAGAAGAGTGGAATATAAATAAACTTATTGTAGGATTACCAAAAGATGGTTCAAGTTCTGATGAGATGCAAAGAAGAATAGAACACTTTGTATCTTTATTAAAGCTTGATATAGAGGTTGATTATCAAGATGAACAAGGTTCAAGCTATGAAGCAAAAGAGATGACTAAAGGAGCTTTTAGACATAAAAAAGATGGAAAAATTGATTCAATTGCTGCAAAAATAATTTTAGAAAGATATTTAGAGAATAGATTTTAAGATAAAAAATTGATACTCTTTGTTCACTATATTCTTAGTTAAACTCATAATAATGAGCTTTCGTGAATAAGTGAAATAATTTAGTTTTTATTAATCTTAATTATACTAAGATATATTAACAAGTTTAAGGAGTTTTTATGAAAAAAAGTATAGGTTTATTTTTATTAATTTTATTTTTTAATAGTTGTGGTTCTGAGGCTATAGACAATGATATAACTAATAATGTTATTGAAGAGAATATTACATCTCCAATCAAGAAGGAGGATATTCCTGATGTTATTATTGATATTAAAGATATTGTGCCTACTCCAGAAGGTATAACAGAGGCACCACCAACTCCACCTGCTATTAATTTAAGAGGTATTAGGGGTGAAAATCAAGAAACTGAGTTTAAAAAGGATTAAAAAATGAAAAAAATTATATTATTATTGATTTTAAGTATTAGCTATATTTTTGGAAATACGCATTCTATTGATTTAAAAAAGGGATGGCAACTTGTGGGATTTGCTGATAAAATAGATAATATATCTTTGTTTGAAGATAGCCGAATACGATTGGTTTGGTCATTTGATAATAAGTCAAAAAAATGGCTTTCTTATTCATCTCATTCTGATATTAATTCTCAACTAAAAGATGCTAAGGTTGATACTCTTACTAAAATAGATAGTTATAATGCTATTTGGATATATAGTGTTAGTGATTGGACATTTGTTTATGAAGAGATAAATAATGGAGAGGTAAAGTCAAATCTTCAAATTTTTGGAGGTTGGAACTTGATTTCTATATCTTCTGATTTAATAATTAGTGATGGTTTATTTGAAGGTATGAAAGTTTTAAAGTATAGCGAACAGGAGTGGAGTGATAATAATAGTGATGAGCTTTTTCCAAATATTGATAATATAGATACTAAAGATGGATTTTGGGTTTATAGTGCAGAGGATAAGAGTATTGATGTATCTAAAATGAGTGCATCATTAAGAACATTTAGCAATGAGTTAGAGCTAAAAGAATATATTATAGATATGTATAAAGCAAATCAATATCAATATCACTATTATATGCCTGAGCCAGTTTTTATGCCAATGATGGACGATTCTGTAGATATGGTATTTGAAGAAAAAGCCGAAGCTGAGAGAGAGACATCTGTAGAGAGTGCAAAAAGTGTAGATAATACAACTGATACTAATATTCAAGAGATAGGTGTGGATGAGAGCGATATTTTAAAACATAATGGAAAATATATATTTAACATAGACTCAAGAGATTCAAAAATATTAATAAGATCATTTGATAG
>CAYWFW010000057.1:0-17194 GCA_964457735.1 uncultured Sulfurovum sp.
GTAGCAGCAAGTTTTGGAACAATTGACATATATCCTGCTAGTGGAGCTGATGCACCTTCATATGCATCTGGTCCCCATGTATGGAATGGAAATAAAGATAATTTAAATCCAAATGCAACAAGAAGCATAAGAGCCCCACCAATAATAGCAATCATCAAGCCTGTTTCATTCATTCTATTTTGTAAAACTTCTGCGATTTTATATAGTTCAACAGAACCTGTTGTTGAGTATATTATAGCAGACCCCATTACAAAGAATCCAGCAGCTAATGCACCCATTGTAAAATACTTAACTGCAGCCTCATAAGAGTTTGGACGGTTATGCATAGCTATTAAGGTATATAGTGCCAATGATGCCGTTTCTAATCCAACAAAAATTAATATAAGATTATCACTTGATACCATAAATTGGAAACCAGCAATCATAAATAAGAAAAGTGCAAAGTACTCAGGGTATGAATACTCGTGAAATCTTTTTGATGTTAAAGCTAGAGGAATAAATAGCATTGATGTAAATAAAATCAATGATTGAGCCAAAATTGATATACCATCAATCAGCATAACATCAAAGAAACCTCGCTGATTTACATTAAGCCCCATTACTCCACCCAAATCTATCATCAAGATTAAAAGTGTTAGCATAACATAAAGAGATTTATGCAATCCATCTTTAAACAGATCAATAATTAAGATAAGTAAAGCACCACCAATAGCCATTAACATAGGTGTTAATGTTGATAAGTTTAAATCTGCCATACTTATACTGATAGGTTCTAACATTATTTTTCCTCCCCTACAACTGTTGAGCTAATAATAATATCTTTAGCCTCTTGTGTTTTTGCTTTTTTATCCATAAAAGCTACTAAATGTTTTACACTGTTATCAATTGGTTCAAGTACTGGTTTTGGATATACACCTAACCATACAACAATAGCAACTAATGGAAGTAAAGAGATTATCTCATTTTTATTTAAATCTTTTAGTTCATTGTTTTCTTTATTTGTAACTTCTCCAAAGAATGTTTTTTTGTATAGAGATAACATATAAACAGCACCAAGGATTATAGTTGAACCTGCAATTAGCGTCATAATAGGAGATATTTTATAAAAACCTAAAAGAACTAAAAACTCTCCAACAAAACCAATTGTAAGAGGAAGACCAACTGAAGCCATAAGCATAATACCAAATATTGTTGCATATTTTGGCATAATAGATGCTAATCCACCAAATTCACTCATCATTTTTGTATGTCTTCGGTCATATATTACACCAACCAACATAAATAATGCACCAGATACAATACCATGAGAAAGCATTAAAAAGATTGAACCTGAGATACCCTCTGCATTCATACTAAAAACACCAAGCATAATAATACCCATATGAGATACTGATGAATATGCAATTACTTGCTTCATATCTTTTTGAGAGTATGCTATCATTGCAGTATAAACAACCATAATAAGAGATAAAATCGCAATTGGTATAATCATCTCTACAGAAGCATCAGGTAATATTGGTAATGAAAATCTAAAAAAACCATAAGTTCCCATCTTAAGAAGAACAGCAGCAAGGATTACAGAACCGATTGTTGGTGCTTGTCCATGAGCATAAGGTAACCATGTATGAAATGGAAACATTGGAACTTTGATTGCAAAACCAAAGAAGAATGCAATAAATAACCACATTTGATATTCAAATGGTAAACGAAGTGCATACCAATCTGTGATAGCAAAACTCCAAACACCTGTAACATCATGATATAGATATGCTAAAAACAACATACCCACTAACATTATTAATGACCCAAAGAAAGTATATAAGAAAAACTTAACGGCTGCATATACTCTTCGTGGACCACCCCACGCACCAATAATATAAAGCATTGGCACAAGAGAAAGTTCCCAAAATAGATAAAATATAATAGCATCAAGAGCTAAAAATACACCAACCATAGTCATCTCTAAGAATAAAAGAGAAACTATCATATTTTTCATATCTTTTTTTATACTTAGTCCAATCATACCAAGAAGAACCATAAGAGTAGCCATCACAATAATGAATAAACTTATACCATCAACTCCAAGATAATAATTAATACCAAAGTCAGAAATAAGAGGTACCATCTCAATAAATTGCATACCACCATTATTACCATCAAAAATCATCCATAACCATAAAGCTAATAAAAACTCAATAGCAGCAACGCTTATACCATAAGCCCTTGCACTATTTTTATCTACTAAAAATCCTAGCAATCCTGCGAGTGCTGGAAAAAATATCAATATACTTAAAATATTATCCATCTATCTACTCCTTAACTCAACGACATTGATAAAGCAGTAATAACAATTAATAATATTGTTCCTACGCCCATCCAATTTAGATAGTGTGAAAGATTACCTGTTTGCATCTTTCTACTCTTATCACCAGTGAAATAAATTATTTTAGCAATACCATCTACTGTAGCATCTACAATTTTCATATCAACTTTATTCCATAATATATCAGAAATCTCTTTGTATGGTTTTGCAATAAACTCCATATAAAATCTAGGTATATAGTATTGATTTTGTAATAATTTATACACAAAACTATTTTCCATTTTTTCATCTCTTACAAGACCACCAGCATACTTCTTATATGCAAGAAGTATACCTGAAACTGCAATTAAAGTTGTTACAATAATTAATAACCAAGCGATATGATGGGTGTGTTCACTCATCTCATAAGCTGGTAAAATTGTTGTTGTAAACTCTTTAAATGAATCCATAAAGAAACCAAAGATAATAGCTAAAATTGCTAATGGAGCCATTGCTATAAGTACAAAATTTTGAACTTCATGAGGATGAGCATCTGTCTCCTCTTTATATCTTTCATCACCATCAAATGTAAGGAATACTTGTCTAAAGCTATAAAATGCTGTTAAACCTGCTGTTAGCCAAAGTACAAACCAAATAATATAAGTATGTTCATTAAATGCAACCTCTAAGATTGTATCTTTTGAGAAGAATCCAGCTAGAGGAAAGATACCTGCTAAAGCTAATGATGCTAGACCCATATAAAGATAAGTCCCTCTCATCGCTTTTTTAAGTCCACCCATTTTAAAGATGTCAAGTTCATCATGCATCGCGTGCATAACATTACCAGCACCCAAAAATAAAAGAGCTTTAAAGAAGGCATGAGCTGCAAGGTGAAAAAGTGCTACCCAATAAGCACCAAGACCAGCCGCTGCAAACATATAACCTAATTGTGATAAAGTTGAATAAGCAATAATTCTTTTTAAATCTCTATTAACCAAAGCCATTGATGCTGCAAATATGGCAACAAATGTACCAAGATAAGCAATAAATAAACTAACATTAGGAATCTCCGCATATAAAGGATTAGCTCTTATTACAAGATAAACCCCTGCTGTTACCATTGTTGCTGCGTGAATAAGAGCAGAAACTGGTGTAGGACCTTCCATTGCATCAGCTAACCAAGTATGAAGTGGAAATTGTGCTGATTTACCCATTGCCCCAATAAATAAAGCTATACCGATTGATACAAGAAGTGAATTTTCAAGAGATGGAATCGCTTCAAAGAAAATAGTATATTTCAATGAACCAACATTCCAGTATATTAAAAATATACCAATAAGCATCGCAAGGTCAGCAATACGGTTTACAATTAATGCTTCGTTTGCAGCCCATGATGAAGAGATAGAAGGATTAACATCTGTTGATACATCTGCTTTGTGATACCAAAAACCAATTAGTAACCACGAACAAACACCAACACCTTCCCAACCTATAAATAAACCTGCAAAGTTATCACTCATAACAAGTATCATCATTGAAAATACAAATGCTGATAGATATGAGAAAAATCTATTAAAACCTTTGTCGTGTTCCATATAACCAATTGAATATACATGAACTACGGTTGAAACAGTTGTAACAACAACCATCATAACTGCTGTAATTGTATCTACTTGAAAACCAAAATCAATAGTTAAATTACCAGCTCCAATCCACTCCATCATATTTACACTAATAGTGCCATAATCCATTACATACATCAAAAGAGCCGATGAAGCTACCCATGATACAAATAATAAACCTGATGTTACAAAAGCTGTAATTAGATTTTTTGGAGTCATTGCAAATAGTGCTGCAAAAAGTGAACCAACTAATGGTGCAAAAAGTGCTATATATACTAAATTTTCCATTACTACCCTTTCATCGCTGTAAGATCATCAAGATCAAGAGAACCTTGTTTTTTATAAAGTACTATCAAAAGACCAAGACCAACTGCTACTTCACTTGCTGCAACGGCTATTATAAAGAATGCAAACATTTGTCCAGACAAATCTCCGTAATAATGAGAAGCAGCAGCAAAAGCAATATTAGCTGCATTTAACATAATTTCTGTTGCAAAAAATAGCATTAAAAGATTTTTTCTTCGTAATACACCAATAAGACCTATTGAAAATAATAGACCAGATAATACTAAATAGTTACTCAATCCAATCATTTTATATCCTTTCTACTAAAAGTATTATCTTCTTCATGATTTTCATCTTTTGTTGTTAGACTATCATCCATCTTTTTACCTGCTAAGATAATACCAGCAATCATTGCTACAAGTAACATTACTGCTGCTACTTCAAATGGTACAAGATATTTTGTAAATAAAACTAAACCAACTGCTTGAGGATTAGTAGCCCCTGCCATTGTTGGATAAGATGCTATTATATTTTCTCCCATAATTGGTGCGGAGAACATAATAACAAGAGTTAAAGCAACCATACCACTTAAAAAAAATACAAGATATGATGATGTATTCTTCTCTTTAATATCTTTTGTTGCATCAAAAAACATCATACCAAAAGAATATAATGCCATCACTGCACCAACATAAACCACTAATTGTACAACACCTAAGAAATCAGCTCCTAATAAAAAGAAAAATCCTGATATTAAAACCATTCCAGCTGCTAATGAACTCATAGCATATAATATATTATTGCTAAGCACTGTTACTAAAAAAAGTCCTATTGTTAAAACTGAAAATAGATAAAAGGCAATTTGTTCCATAATTTATTCTCCTTTTAATACGCTAAAGGCGTTTTTTTAATGTTATCATCAGCATTTGGACTAACTGCACCAAATCCTGGATACTCTTTTTGCTCTTTTAAAGCATCAATTGGTGTTAGCATATCATCAAAGATAGAAAAACTTGCTCTTTGTTGAGAAGCTGTTTCATATCTACCACCATGAACAATCGCAAGTTCAGGACAAACCTCTGCACAATATCCACAAAAGATACATCGTCCAAAGTTAATTGTATACTCTGTTACCTCTTTTCTTTGATTTTCATCATATTTTGTATCCATCTTAATACAATCTGCTATACATATCTTTTCACAAAGTCCACAACCAATACATCTATAATGACCACTTTCAAGTAATCTAAGCATATCATGAATTGCTCTATATCTTGGAGATATTGGTAATTTTTCAAATGGATATTTTACTGTATGCATTTCATCATTAAATAGTGCTAAAATCATTGTTCGCATGGTAACCCAAAGACCAACAAAAAGTTCCCCTTTTATTGCTCTTTTAACCACTCTAGCAAATTTTTCTCCACCCGTTTGAGGGAATGCTTCGTGTTCTATTAGTGTATAATTTTGTACACCGACATTTCTATCTTTAAACTTATTTAAACTCATAACTACCCCCTAAATTATAGCATCATTACTAAACCAGTAACAAGCACATTTAATATTGCTATTGGCATTAGTACTTTCCAACATAACCACATTAATTGGTCAGGTCTGATATGTGGCCAAGAAGCTCTTACCCACAACATAAAGAAAAAGAAGAATGATACTTTTAATAAAATGGCAAGACCACCAGGTAATATCCCCCATTCATTAAATCCACCAAAGAAAATCAATGAAGCCATAAAACTAATAGTAATCATATTAGCATACTCTCCAATAAAGAACATACCCCATCTCATACCACTATATTCAGTTGCATATCCAGAGATAATCTCTGCCTCATGCTCTAAAATATCAAATGGTGTTCTATTTGTTTCTGCAAAACCAGCAATCAAAAATAATAAAAATGCTACTGGCTGTTGCCAAACCAACCATTCACCTACTCCACCTGTTTGAGCAGTATTAAAATCAATTAATGATAATGAACCAACTAACATAATTGGAGCTAATAGTGATAATCCTGTTACAACTTCATAACTCATAAATAAAATAGCAGTTCTAGCTGAACCAATAATACCCCATTTATTTGCCTGAGCCATACCTGCTAATAATGGTCCATAAAGCCCAGATGCCATTGCACCAAGAATAAATAATATACCAACATTAATATCAGCTACTATTGGATGAATTGTATATCCAAACACCGTAAATTCTGGGAAAATAGGCACAGCTGCAAGAGCGATAAATGCTGTTGCCGCGGTTATAATTGGAGCTACCATAAATATAAGTTTATTTGCATGTTGAGGAATTATATCCTCTTTTGTAAATAATTTTATACCATCAGCTGCAATTTGAAGTATTCCAAAAGGACCAACATGCATAGGTCCTAAACGTCGTTGCATAAATGCAAGGATTTTTCTCTCTATAAATGTACCAAAACCTGCAAGAGCTGAAAAAACAGCAATTAGTAATGCTGCTTTTACAATGGTCTCTATAATAATTGCATCCATCTACTATACCTTTCTTATTGTTACTTGCTTAAATCTATTTTTGCCAAAAATAGCATAAATATCTTCACTGCTTCTAAAATCAGGAATGGCCAAAATATCACCACTCATTCTATCATCTACTATAACAGATAATATAATTGATTTTTTATCAAATTTAACTTCAACTTTTTTACCCAACTTCTCTGCTTTTGATGGACTTGCATAAACTGCAAACTCTTCAAAAATTTGTTTAGATTTTTCTGTAAAATCATTAAACTGTCGTTGAGGATTACATCTATAAGCTATCTCACCATCAAGAATTATATCATCATGAAATATAACAACTTTAATATCCTCTTTAGTAACTTGAAGATTTTCTAAAATATAACCACGATTCTCTTCACCTCTATTAGTATAACCATTTGGTAAATCATCAAAAGCAACTGCTTTAAACCCTTTATCTACTGGCAACTCTATAGTAAAGTCAATAGTTTCATTTTTTCCAATCTCTAAAGCATTTAAAATATCATTAAGTTCATAACCTTTATATTCTAATGCTGCATTTGTAGGAACAAGAACTTTATTCATATTAACAAAAGTTCCCTCTTGTTGATTAGGAGCAGGAATATCAAAATCACCATCACCAATAGCACTTAGATTAAAGTCTGCTTTTTCGTTATAACCAATTGTATAACCAGAAACCTCTTTGTCTAAATCACATATTAAAGCAACACCTAAAGAGTTTGTTTTTGGTGGAATCATAACGATATTCATATCACAAGCCATCTCAATAAGTGCTACTAATCTTGCTAAATTTCTTGCTTTTGGATGAAAATATAAATCTTCACCAACTATCATAGAGAAGTTTTCTTTTTTCTTCATCATCTTTTCAAATGCATCAGCAAATTTACTGCTATCTCCACCAAGAAGATTAATCAGTTCATTATCATCAACTTCAACCTCTTTATCTACCATCTTAGGAACTTTTTTAGTCACCTCTTTACTTTCACCTGTTACCTTATCTACTACAGTTGAAGTTACACTTTGCATAACTTTTTCTTTAATAGTTTTTTTAACAGTTGAATGAAATGATGCCAAATAATCTTTAATATCAGAAGGGATTTTTTCTTTATCTCCAAATAGGTCTAACACAAGATAAAGAGCTAACTCCTCTTGACCAACTTTATGAATTAAAGACTCAACACTTTTCCCAAATGTAGGCACAAGTGTATCTCCAACTGGGTGAAAATATAAACCTGCACCCTTATTCATTTTTTGAACATTATTAAAAGCATATCTTGCATTTGGATTATCATTTCTAAGTGATGTTCCAACAGATATTACAAAATCACTCTGCATAACTTCTCTAAAATTATTTTTATATAAACTATTACCAGTTGCAATTGAATATGTAGATAAAAACTCTTTAAAGGCTAAAGCATCTGCATTTACTAATTTTAATCCAAACTTCTCTTTAACTCTTTGAAGCATTAACGCTTCTTCATTTGTAATTGTAGAGTTAAATTTAATAGAATCAGCTTTTTTAAATGCCTCTATCACTTTATTCAATGAATCTTCATCTTTGCCATCAACTCTATTTTCATAATCAAAACCAAACCTACCCGCACCACAAAGAGATACATAGTTCCATTCATTAGTTACTCTATAAATCTTTTTATCTGGATTTGATATAGATGTATGTTTTGTTTCATAATAAATTTGACACCCTGAACTACAATGTGTACAAGTTGCAGGGATTCTCTCAAGCTCCCAAGAATTAGTTGTATATATAAACTCTTTACTAACTAATGCTCCAACAGGACAAACAGCCGTACACTCTCCACAATCACTACAATTTGTATGTTCAGTACCATTACTTGGAACAATAATAGATTTTTGAAGTTTATTCCACATTGCATAAGCATCTTTTGGCATTGTAGTTTTAAGCCCTTTATCAAGAACTGCTCCACCTCTTGCACCTGTTTTAATAGCCGCATCACCAATCATATCTTTACAAACTGTTGTACATCTTTCACATACGATACATAAACCTGCATCATAATGAAGTACGCTACTCCAATTTTTATTTTCTCTTTTTGTATCAGGGATAGAATATTGTTGAGAATCTACACCTAATTCAAGTGTATAGTTTTGCAACTCACACTCACCACTTTGATCACATATACCACACTGAAGAGGATGATTTACATCGTAAACTTCCATAATCGCTCGTCTCTCTTCTAAAATCTCTTCGTTAGAGACGATAATCTCCATACCCTCTTTTGCTTTTGCATTACAAGCATAAACACGTTTGCCATCAGCCTCAACAAGACATATACGACAAGCAAGGGTTGGTGAACATCTAGTCAAATAACAAATAGCTGGTATAAATATATCATTTGCACGAGCGGCATTAAGGATAAATTCACCCTCAGTTGTCTTACACTCTTTACCATCAATTTTTATTGTAATTTCATTACTCATTTTAACTACTCACATTTTTGTTTTGTATTTCAAGTTTTAACTTACTATACCTATAAGAGGATACCAAAGTACTACTTAATCCCATATCATTAGTTGGATTAATAGCAATTGTTCCCTTTATTGATGTATCAATCTTAAACACTCTATTATACTCTATATCATTAACTGTAAATTTAACTCTATCACCATCTTTTATCTTTGCAACAGTAGCAAATACAGCAGAACCAACTAAATTATTATCCTCTTTAAGTTGTGTAGTTTTAGATGTAAATTGTGAAAATTGCTCAATACTATTACATCTATATACAACTAAGCCATCATAAGTAGGAAGCTCTTCTACCTCATCTAGTATTGTATCTCTTGCTACTTTTATCGATGATAACAGATAACCTCTATTCTCTTCTCCTGTAATAGAAAATTCATTAGGTAATAAATCAAATTCTATATTTCTAAAACCTTGTGAAGTTGGTAAATCTTTTGTGTAATCAATAGTATATTTATTATTTAACCAACAAATATTTGCTAAATCATTTAACGTATATCCACCATAAGAAAGAGCTACATTAGTTACAACTACTCTTTTATCAATTGTAGTAATCGTCCCCTCTTGTTGATTAAACGAAGGCATATCTAAGTTTCCATTTCCAGTTGCACTTAAAACATAATCTCCAGTTGAATTATAACCAATTGTGTACTTACCAGCCTTTTCATCTAAATCACAAATCAATGAAACACCTAACGCATTTGTTGATGGAGGAGTAAGCAGAATATTAAAGTCTGTATATATATCTATTAAACCTAAAATTTTAGCAATATTTTTGGCTCTTGGATGGGAATATAAATCTTCTCCAACAATCAAAGAGAAACCTCTTCTTTTGATAAGAGATTTAGCTAAAACATCAAGTTCCTCTTCTCCAATATTACTCTCGGCACTTAAATATCCAATATCAAGTGAATCTAAAAATTCTCTTTTTTTAACTGGTAACTTAATATCTTTTAAAAGTCTATCAGCTAAAAGAGCAACAACACCCTCTTCGCTACCAACTTCATACTTAATAAATTGTGTTACTATATTTTGAATCTCAGAATCTTCAATTGTATGCATATATGCTACTTTTGATTGATTATGTTTACTTGCCATTGTTATATGATATTTAACCATTGGATTATCATTATTAATTTTTGAACCTAAAATAATTATAGCTCTTGAATCACTAATAGTTTTTAAATTTGCAGAATATAAATTTTGACCAGTAACCTCTCCAAAAGCTCTTAAAAAGTCTTGGTATCCTTTAGCCTCATCACATATAAGTTTATAGTTTAATTTCTCTTTTAATCTTTGAAGAATAAGTGCTTCTTCGTTTGTAATAACTGCTGAGAATCTAATTGTATCTGCTACTTTAAATGCTTCAACTGCTTTTTTAAATTCATCTGTATCTTTTGTTACATCTTTATTTTCAAAGTTATAACCAAATCTACCAGCTCCACATAAAGAACTAAACTCATAAGTATTTGTAACTCTATATATTTTTTCTTCACTATTTAATATGCTATCTTGTTTTACCTCATAGTTTAATTCACAACCACTACTACAGTGAGAACAAGTTGCAGGAATTTTTGTCAATTCCCAAGCATTTGAAGTATATTTAAAACTTGTATTAACCAATGCTCCAACAGGACAAACTGCTGCTGCTTCACCTAGAGAAGAGTAGTTTTTATCTTGTTTTACATTTAATATAGTTGAGTTATATCCACCAAATTTTACCTGCAACGCTTCGTCACCTGTAATCTCTGTTGATACTCTAACACATTTTTCGCACATAATACAAAGAGCAGGGTCATAAGAAACGTGACCCCAGTTTTGGACTTTTCTATTTTGGTCTTTTGCCGTAAAATTTTGTTGGGCTACATCAAACTCTAAAGTTTTATTTTGTAAATCACACTCTCCACTTTTATCACACACTCCACACTCTAATGGGTGATTTACATCATAAAGTTTCATAATACTTTGTCGTTGTTTATAAATTTCTGGGGTATTTGTTGAGACAACAATTCCATCAGTTGCAGGTTCTTGACAAGATAAAATCATCCCATCAACACCCTCAACATCAACAACACACATTCTACAAGATGCAATTGGCATAACTTTTGTTAAATAACACATTGTAGGGATATATATATCATTTTCTCGTGCTATTTGAAGTATCGTTTTGCCAAACTCACTATGGCAAGTTTTACCATCAATAGTTACAGTGATATTTTTGATTTTACTCATCATACCACCGCCATAGAGATATAATAACATCTCATACATCTTTGTGCTTCAGCTAATGCCTCTTCCCCCGTAAATCCAAGATTTACCTCTGAATTATTATCTTTTCGCTCATCAGTTTCAAGTTTCTCACTAACAGTTCGTGGTAAACCAGGAATCCAACCAGTAATTTTTTCTTTTTTATCATAAACTTTTAGCTTAACTAAATGATCTTCCATAATCTCATCATCAGTAAGACTAACTTTGCCATCATAAATATATCTACTAATCACAGAAGCTGCTCTTTTGGCTTGACCAACGGCATTAACAATTGTCATAGGACCATATTCACAATCTCCTGATGCAAAAAGACCATCACGATTAGTCATATAATCTTTACCATTTGTTAAAATTGTATTCCAAGAGGTTAGTTTAATATCCCACTCTTTAGGAATCAATTGCAAATCAGCAGCTTGAGAAACAGCAGGGATTAAAAAATCACACTCAATTTCAAAACTACCATCTTCAATCTTAACTAATTGAGCTCTTCCACCATTAGGGTCAGGCACAAGTTCAAATTTATCAACCAAAAGTTTTACAAGTTGATTATTCTCATCATAAATCTCATTCACTGCTGAGTGAAATATAAACTCTACACCCTCTTCAACTGCTTCATGATATTCTTCATAGGTTGTGTTTCTAATAATTGTTTTTTCATCTCTACGATAAAGCATAATTACTTTTTTAGCACCCTCTCTTATAGAACATCTCACAACATCCATTGATGTAAATCCACCACCAACACAAACAACAGTTTTACCTTTAAGCTCATTTGAAGCAGTTGAACCAATACCATATTTAGTCCATAGATTTACTTTATCAAGCATATCTATCGCACCCCAATATCCATTTATATCTGCTCTTTCGTTTTTAGCACGAACCTTTTTTGATAATCTTGCACCAAATCCAAGCATTGTTGCATCATATTGGGCGTCTATCTCTTTTAGACGCTCTGCATCTACTCTATGATTATTAAAGATATTAACTGTTGGCATATCAAGAACTAAATCAATATCTTTTTGGTATTTATCAATTGGCATTCTATATTCAGGAACACCAACTGCAACCTCACCACCATTTACTGGAAGCTCTTCAAAAATATCAACCTGTATCCCCTCAAGTGCAAGATAATAAGCAGTTGTAAGTCCAGCAGGTCCTGCACCAATAACAGCTACTTTTTTACCATCATTTTTTGGAGCTTTTATCTCACGTGGATGTTGCCAATTTAGTTCATGGTCAGTCTCATAGTCAGCACCAAGTCTTTTAAGTTCCATAATTGAAATAGGTTCATCAAGATTAGTTCTTCTACAAGCATCTTCACAAGGGTGTGGACAAACTCTACCACAGGTATGAGCAAGTGGCATTGTTTGTCTAGTTGCAACTAAAGAGTCTGTTAATTGCATATCTCTTACACCCTCAATATATGCAGGAATATCAACATGAGCAGGACACATATCAGTACAAGGTGCAGTAACTTTTGCAATATATTTTATATCATCATCATAGTGGCTAGATTTAACTTGTTCATCTATAACTTTGCTAAATTGATCGCTATAATGCTCTATTAAATCTAAGATTGGTTTTGGAACAGTCTTACCAATTTCACATTTTGAAGTAAGCATCATTGTTTCACTTACCTCTTTTAAATGATTTAAATCTTGGTAAGAGCCTTCACCTCTAGCTATTTTGTCGAGTAAATCATACAAAATTCTACCACCCCATCTACCAGGAGCACATCTTCCACATGCTTCTGAATAGACTTGATATTGGGCAGCATATTCTGTTGCCAGTCGTACAGCATCTACATCTTCATTAAAAATGGCAACACCATCCCATCCGATAAATGCTTTTGAATTTACATCTGCTGTATAATTTTCTGGCAATTTAAAGTCTGATTTACCCAACTCATCGGCAGATTTATTACGATTATCAACAAATTCACCCCTCCAAGTTGAGAAAATTAAATTAGACATTAATTAGCCTTTCTCTTTACTACTATAGTCCAATCAACTTCATTGAATTTAAGAGAATTCATAAGTTCGTGACCATTTTCTTTAACTACATCAGCACTTTTTTGAATATGTGAAAAATCACCTACCTCAAAAAGAAAGATACCATTCTCCCCAGCTTTTAAATCACTATCAAGCAATTCAATCATTCTACCATAAAAATTTTCTTTTAAATGTCTTAAATCATATCTTTTCATTATCTATCCACCTCCCCAAATACAATATTTGTAGTACCAATGATAGTAACAACATCTGCGATATAAGTTCCAACTAAAAGTTCTTGAAGTAATCCTGTATGATAAAAACTAGGAGCACGACATTTTAATCTATAAGCATAAGGTTCACCCTCAGATTTAATATAAAAACCTAATTCCCCTTTTGGAGATTCTGTTGGAACATAAACTTCACCTTTTGGTGGTCTCATACCTTGTGTTACAAGAACAAAGTGTTGCATCAATGCATAATTTTGAGTCATAATCTCCTCTTTAGAAGCAGATATATATTTAGGTGCATGAGCCATCAATTTTTGTTCTGTTTTTGGATACATTAAAATTAGTTGCTCTAAAATACGAACAGATTGTCTCATCTCTTCCATATATAATCTATATCTTCCAAGACTATCACAACTATTACTTACTGGAATATCAAAATCAAGTTCACTATATAGTTCATAAGGTTCCTCTTTTCTAATATCATAATTAACGCCACTTCCTCTTAACATCACTCCACTACATCCCCAGTTCATCGCATCTTCAGCAGAGATTGTACCCACATCTTCTAGTCTCATTTTCCAAATTCTATTTTCTGTAAGAAGATCTTCATACATTTTAATATCATTTGGAATTTTTTGACAAAATCTGATTAGATTATCTATCCAATCATGTGGTAAATCTAAAGGAACTCCACCAATTCTAACTGCACTATGAGTAAGTCTTGCTCCACAATAATCTTCCATCAAATCCATTGCAAATTCTCTTTCTCTAAACGCATAAAGAAATACACTCATTGCTCCAACATCAAGAGCATGAGTTGCAATAAAGAATAGGTGAGAAATTATACGATTAAGTTCAAGAAGCATTGTTCTGATAACTTGTGCGCGACGAGGAACATCAAGACCTATAAGTTTTTCAACCGACAAGGCATAAGCATAGTTATTTGAAGTTGAAGCTATATAATCTAGTCTATCTGTGGTAGGTAAGAACTCATTATATGTCATATTCTCTGCCATCTTTTCAATACCACGGTGAAGATACCCAATATCAGGAAGAGCTTTTACTACCAACTCTCCATCAAGCTCTAAGATTAATCTTAATTGACCATGAGCAGATGGGTGTTGAGGACCAAAGTTAATTACCATTGTATTGTCTTCTCTCTCAAAATTGAGGTTTTCAAAAAATGGACTTAATTTATTGGTTACTTGCATATTCTCTCCTATCTTCTTTGATCTAATTTTTCACTACCTGTTGTATAATCAACAAGAAGCGTTTTACTATATTCAATTTCAGTTTCAGGTTCACCTTGTGAAATATCTGCACCAAAATCAACTTCATGACCAACTCTTGAGAATCTTTTTGTGTCATATCTATCAACTCTTGATGGGTCTCTATTTTCTGCACCAATAATCTCACGACTCTCTTTACCAAAAATCTTATCAACTTCATACCAAGATGCAAACTCATCACCTTGCAAAGGATAAGTTTTTAAAAGGGGATGACCTTCCCAATCATCTGGCATAATAATTCTTTTAAGGAATGGGTGATTATTTACATAAATACCAAACATATCAAACATCTCTCGTTCAGCAAAGTTAGCACTTTTAAATAAAGGTACTGTACTTTCAATGGCTAAACCATCTTCTATCATACAAACAACTCTTACTCTAAGAGCCTCATCAAGATTTAACATTTGGTAAAAAATCTCAAATTTACCCTCTTGTGCAAGATAATCAACTGCACTAAGTTCAGTACATACTTTATATCCACACACATCTTTTAAAGTCTCTAATACAGAATAATTATCTTGATGATTAATTGATACCACAAGTTGTCCAATTTGAACAGAAGCATCTAAAACTCTATCACCTAAAGCATTAATAACATCTGCAAAATGAGTTCCCTCTTCTATTGACATTTGTGGAACTCGTGGTGCTACCCAAAATCTATCAGTATAATATGATTTTTTTTGAACATTGTCTTTTGGCGTATATTTTCTCATTATACTAACCTTTGCTTTGTATTTTTCTTCATATCAGCAGACTCTTTTCTTATCTTCTTTTGAAGCATCATCATAGCATACTGAAGAGTTTCAGGTCGTGGTGCACATCCTGGAAGATAAATATCAACAGGAACAATTCTATCAACACCTTGAACAGTTGCATAAGTATTAAACATACCACCAGTATTTGCACAACTTCCCATAGAAATCACCCATTTAGGTTCAGTCATTTGGTCATAAAGTCTTCTTGCAAACTCTGAATGTTTTTTAGAAAGAGTTCCAGCTAGAATCATCACATCTGCTTGTCTTGGAGATGCTCTAAAGATTGTCCCCATTCTATCAAAATCATAACGACTTGCTCCAGATGCCATCATTTCGATAGCACAACATGCTAGTCCATAGGTAAGTGGCCAAAGTGAATTTGACCTACCCCAGTTAATTAGTTTATCCGCCGTTGTTAACGCTATTGGTAAACCTGCGTTAGATGCATAATCTACTTTATGCTGTGCCATTCAAGTGCTCCTTTTTTCCATGCATATACAAATCCTATTGCCAAAAGTAAGACAAATAGAATCATCTCAATAAAACCAAACCAGCCTAATAATTTAAAATCTATTGCCCATGGAAACATAAATATAATCTCAACATCAAACAAAATAAACAATAATGCTATTAAGTAAAATTGTACCGAAATAGTATTAGGTTGCTTAGTAACCTCTGGTCCACACTCGTATATAGTTAGTTTTAACTTCTCAGTATCAAGTCTTGCCAACCTTCTACTTATAAATCTTGCCAAAAATAATGTTGCAGAAAACGCAACAAAAGTCATAACAAACAGAAGAAACACACCAAAATATGGGTGATCTGTAACGATATGAGTCATTATTAACCCCTTTTTTAGAGAAAAATCTCAGAATATTTGACTTTATAATATCAGAATCTAAGTTAAAAAGATTAGCGTAAAAATTCATTATGAGAGAACTTTTTTATTTGTAACTAAGTGAAACAAATAACTTTGAAATTTAAGGAGTCTCAATCAAGTGGTCAGGTAAATGTAATTGTATTATTTCTTCTAATCAGATTCCATCTTAACCTCTAAAAATATAAGAGATTTCTTTCACAATCAAACCTCTCTACACCAAACCATCTCCCACCCCCAAAAGATTATCACAACCTTTTGAACCTTTAAACCCTCATTAATATAAGAGGTAATTATCTCATCTTTTTCATACTCAATTAATTGATTTGTAGCCTCCAAAACAAGAGATTTAATCCTCTTTTTAGATGCCTTTTCGCCTCGTTTAATATATTTTAACTCAACCAATCCAATATACTCCACATAAGGATTAAGAGGTTTTAAAAATATATCACAAAAGCCTTTATTCATCTCAAATTCACTCTTAATTACAAAATATGGAGTAAGTGAAAGATATGCTATATACATAGATTTAATACTCTGTTCATTATATATATAA
>CAYWFW010000058.1:0-9627 GCA_964457735.1 uncultured Sulfurovum sp.
TAGATTTTTAAAAGATAAATTTCAAAATACAAAAGAGTAATTATGCAAATAGAAAAACCATCAAAGAGAGATAGTGTTTTATTAATACTTTTAGGAGTTCTTGTTATTTTAATAATACCTCTAATTTTTGAAGAGAGCAGAGTATTTATTATTGCAATATTTTGGCGAGTATTCTTTTTTGCTAAAAAACATATAGTTGCCCTTTTTATATCATTTTTTTTAATAAATGGTAAGTTTATATGGTTTTTATTTTTAAAAAAGATAGCTATGCTTGGTGCAATAGGGCTTGGTAAACGCTATGTCACAGAAAAAATATTTATACATAACTTTAAAAAACATTTCTTAATACATATTAGTGATGAAATAAGAGTTGTAAAAGAGTATATACATAAAAACTTTAATAAAACACCAATTCTTAAACAGATTATAGCAGGGATTACTTTTATTACATCTTTAGGGATTTTAACAAAATTTATGGGTATATTTTTGGCACTTAAAGTTATATTAGCTAGAATGTGGAGTATGCTTTTAGCAATATTTCTTAAAGTTGGTGTAGCAACAGCATATTTTTTTACAGATTATCTATATAATACTTGGATAATACCTATTATTGAAATATTGATTTTTTCATGGTTTTTAGAGCTTTTAGAGAGAGTTCCAGTTATTAATAGATTGTTAAAAAAAGTTTATAAACTATTTATATCAACATTTAGAGAGATAGAGAGGATTCTAAATATATTTTTTCATATACCCATGCGAAATTTTTTTACATTTTTGGTATATAAAGTACAATATAAAGTTAGAAAATTAGTTGGTGCAAAGATTCTTTCTAGCTATAGTAAACTAAAAGATAAACGAGAGTCTATTCCTAATCTACATAGAAAAATTATTTTAAAAAGGGCAGTTTTTAAAGAGAAAAAAAGAGATAAAAAAGGATATATATCATACTATGATAGATTAAAAGTTAAGAGATTAAAATAAAAAAGTGATAAAAAATATTAAGGTTAATCAATAGTTTACGAAAATTCTGATAAAATATTGCAATTCTTTAAAAAAAAGATTAACTAAAATTATAATAATTTAAAAAAGGTTTATTAGTGCTTTATGATATAACAGATATTCAGAAAATATTACCACATAGATATCCAATGCTTCTTGTAGATAGAATTACAGATTTAGAAAAAGGAACTTCAATTGAAGGGTATAAGAATATATCTATTTCAGATCAAGTTTTTCAGGGACACTTTCCAGGTCATCCTATATATCCTGGTGTTATGATATTAGAAGGTATGGCTCAAGCTGGTGGAATCTTAGCTTTTAAAAGTCTTGAAGACGCTGACCAAAAAGATGCTTTAGAAAATAAGGTTGTATATTTTATGAGCATAGATAAAGCAAAATTTAGAGCACCAGTCAAACCAGGTGATAAGTTAGTATATAAAATAGAGGTTAGTAAACATAGAGGTGCTGTTTGGCAATTTGAGGCAAAAGCTTTTGTTGATGAAAAAATAGTTTCACAAGCCCAGTTAAAAGCTATGATAGTAGATAAATAGTATATATAATAATGCAAAAAATTGATAAAAGCTCTATAATTGAAGATGGTGCTATAATAGGTGACAATGTTACTATTGGTCCATTTTGTCATATATCGTCAGGTGTAAAAATTGGAGATGGCACAACTTTAAGCTCTCATATATTATTAACAGGTGATACAACTATTGGAGAGAATAATAGAATATTCTCTCATGCCGTAATTGGCTCTATTCCACAAGACCTAAAATTTAATAATGAAGATGTAAAACTTATAATTGGTGATAATAATACCATCAGAGAGTTTACGCTAATAAATCCTGGAACAGAAGGTGGTGGTGGGGTTACAAAAATTGGTAATAACAATCTTATTATGGGTTATGTTCATATAGGACATGATGTTATAATGGGGAATAATTGTATTTTTGCTAATGCCACTGCTTTGGGTGGGCATGTAATTATAGAAGATAATGTTGTTATTGGTGCAATGGGTGCGGTTCATCAGTTTGTAAAAATTGGTGAATTTGCTATGCTTGCAGGAGCTAGTGCATTAACCCAAGATATTCCACCTTTTTGTATGGCAGAGGGAAATAGAGCAGTGTTAAGAGGTTTAAATATAAATGGACTTAGAAGACATATGGATAGAAGCGAGATAAATTTAATTAAAAAAGCATATAAAAATCTTTTTGAGACCAACAAATCACTTAAAGAGAATGCTTCATCTATATTAGATATTAATAGTTCAAAACAGGTAGAAAAAATGTGTAATTTTATACTTGAAACAAAGAGGGGTATACCCTATAGAAGGAATAATTTAGATGCAAAAAAAGTGTAGCTTTTGTGATATAACAGAGAGTAATGATAATCCATTAATAGCAGGAGAGAACTCATATATATGTGCAAATTGTATAATATCAGCACATAAAATTCTTTTTGGAGAAGAGCAGAATGAAGAAGCTCCAAAAGAGTATGATAACACTCTTTTAATCCCCTCAGAGATAAAAAGTATGCTAGATGATTATGTTATTGGTCAAGATAGAGCAAAAAAAACTTTAGGTGTGGCTGTATATAATCATTATAAACGGATATTTAAAAATACGCAAGATAGTGATACAAAAATTGATAAGTCAAATATATTATTAATTGGACCAACAGGAAGTGGAAAAACTTTGTTAGCTCAAACAATCGCAAAGTTTCTAAATGTTCCTATAGCTATAGCAGATGCTACAAATTTAACAGAAGCTGGTTATGTTGGTGAAGATGTTGAAAATATTCTAACAAAACTGATACAAGTTGCAGATGGTGATATAAAAAGGGCAGAACAAGGGATAGTATTTATTGATGAGGTTGATAAAGTTGCTAGAATGGGTGAAAATCGTTCTATCACTAGAGATGTTTCAGGAGAGGGAGTTCAACAAGCTTTATTAAAAATTATTGAAGGTGCTGTTGTTAATATCCCTCCAAAAGGTGGAAGAAAACATCCAAATCAAGATTTTATTCAGATAGATACTTCTAATATCTTATTTATTTGTGGTGGTGCATTTGATGGGCTTGATGATATTATAAAACGAAGACTAGGTGGTAATACCTTAGGTTTTACGCAAGATAAAAGAACAAAAAAAGATGATAAAAATATTATAGAGTTGGTAGATTCTGGTGATTTGGTATCTTTTGGTTTAATTCCTGAACTTATTGGAAGACTTCATGTTATTTCTACTCTAAATGAAATTACAAGAGATGATATGGTAAGAATTTTAATTGAACCAAAAAATTCATTGGTCAATCAATATCAAAAACTTTTTGATCTTGATAATGTTAAACTCTCATTTGAAAAATCTGCTCTTGATATGATTGCACAAAAAGCGATTGATAAAAAAACAGGTGCAAGGGGTCTTAGATCCATTATGGAAGAGGTATTAATTGATACTATGTATGAAGCTCCTAGTTTAGAAAATTACGAGGTAATTGTTACAGAAGATATGGTAATAAATGGTAGTGAACCTAAATATATAAAAAATAAAATAAGTGCATAAAAGGCAAAAGATATGTTTAAAGCGTTAAAGGGATTATTCTCTAATGATCTTGCAATTGATTTAGGAACGGCTAATATTCTTATACTAATGAAAGGAAGAGGAATCGTCGTTGATGAGCCTTCTGTTGTTGCCGTTCAAGTTGATAGATTTGGTCAAGAGAGAATATTAGCAGTTGGACAAGAAGCCAAAAATATGATTGGTAAAACTCCTGGAAGCATAAAAGCAATACGACCTATGAGAGATGGAGTGATTGCAGATTTTCATATTACACAACTTATGATACAATATTTTATTGAAAAAGTTCATAAAAGAAAAAAATTCTATAGCCCTAGAGTTATTATATGTGTCCCTTATGGTTTAACTCAAGTGGAAAGAAAAGCTGTTCGTGAATCAGCAGAAAAAGCAGGTGCTAGATATGTTTATCTAATAGAAGAACCAATGGCAGCAGCTCTTGGAGCTGGACTTCCTGTTCAAGAACCAAATGGTAGTCTTGTTGTTGATATTGGTGGAGGTACAACTGAAATTGGTGTAATCTCTTTAGGTGGTTTGGTTAGAAGTAGTTCTATCCGAACAGCAGGAGATAAAATTGATTCAGAGATTGTTGATTATGTAAAGAAAAAGTTTAATCTTCTAATTGGAGATAGAGTGGCAGAAGAGCTTAAAATCAGCATAGGTACAGCCATTGAATTAGATGAAGAGCTTAAAATAATTGTAAAAGGTAGAGATCAAGTTGAGGGAACCTTAAAATCAATAGAGATAACAAGTGAAGATTTAAGAGAAGCTATGAAAATTCCTATCGCTGAAATTGCAGAAGCATTAAGGGCTATTTTAGAGCAAACTCCTCCTGATTTGGCTGGAGATATCGTAGAAAATGGTATAGTTCTTACGGGTGGAGGAGCATTGATTAGAGGCTTAGATAAATATTTATCAGCTCATGTTTTGCTTCCAGTATATGTATCAGATGAACCTCTTTTAGCAGTTGCTTTAGGTACTGGTAAAGCACTTGATGATATAGATAAACTACAACAATTAGCATATGAAGATTAGAGTAGTATTTTTTTTTATTGTACTATTTTTGGTAATCTCTTTTACAGGTAAAGATAATTATATTAAACAACAAGTTTTTTTATTATCCTCTCCCATAAAAGAGTCGTATAGTAATTATATACTAACTCTAAAAGATTTACAAACAACTTATTTTAATCAACAAAGAAATATATCCAAATTAATAAAAGAGAATAAAAAACTCAAAAAATATCTAATAGAACAGACAAATTATCTTCATCAAATAGATGAACTATATAAAATAATTCCATCTCTTGAACGGTTACCTCATAAAAGTATAATTCTTACTCAAACCATAGGATATACTAAATTAAACTCATATAACGAAATTATATTAAAAAATCATAAAAATTTAGATAGAGATAGAATATATGGATTGATGCAGAATAGTTTTGTTATAGGTACTGCTGAATTTAAAAATGGTATACTTCATGGTAATTTAATCTCTAATGAAGATTGTAAATTTTCTGTATTTATTGGCAAAAATAAAGCTCCTGGTATCGCTATCGGAGGAGATGATGGAAATATGATAGTAAAATATATTCCAAAATGGTCAAACATAAAAGTTGGAGATATTGTAGAAACAAGTGGTTTAGATAATATATTTTTCTCTAATGTTCCTGTTGGAGTTGTTAAAAAAATTGTTATTAAAAGTGCATATAAAACAGCTCAAATAAAACCACACGCTGATCCCATTCATCTTAATTATCTATTTTTAATTAAAGATCCTACTCCTACGCTAGTATCATCTTATAACTCTAAAAATACAAAACTATATAATTATAATAAATCTGAATTTGATACAAATGCAAATACAAAAAATATAGATAATACTCTTTCTAAAGATAATAATGAAAGTGATTTACTTCAAACAAACCCTAACTCTGTTGATCCAAAAGAGCATGAAATACCACTTGAAGTGATAAAGCCTAAAAAGAAAAAAAGATATAAAAAAAGATATAAAAAAAGAAAAATAGTTAGACCAAAATTACCACAACAAGAACCGATGGATATGTTTTAAATAAAAAAGTATATAAAAAAGGAGATAAGATGTATGATATGAGTAGAGGAGAGTTAAGATATACTCCAGAAAAAGGCTATTATTATGAAAATGAAATAGATGAAATTAGTTATATTAAAGTTACAATAGCTATATCTATTTTTATCTTAATTGGTCTTGGTATTTACAAATATGATTATATAAAAGATATGTTCTATAAAGAGTTTATTGTAGAATCTAAGAAGAATATAACTAAAGAAAAAGTGGTTCAAAAGCAAGAGCCAATTAAAAAAGAAGAGTTGGTGATTAAAGAAAAAATAATAGTTAAAGTAGAACCTACTAAAGAGATAGTAAAAAAAACTATAGAAAATAATATTACAGTAGAAGCTGAACTTGACGATGAAGAAGATGTGGTCTTTTTTACATCAATGGGAAAAACAGTTGATAACTCTAAAATACAAGATATATATCAAGAGCCTAAAAAAGATAAAAATACTACAAGTATAGAGTAAGGTTCTTCTTTAACTAATCCAAAATATTGTTATATTTAGATAAAATTAATCTAAAAATATTAAATTAGGATAGAAATAATGAGATTAGAGTTTAAAACATTAGCCAAAAAATATGGAACACCATTATATATATATGATTTTAAGTATATTACACAACAGTATTTATCTTTAAAAGAGGCTTTTGACGGTCAAAAATCTATTATAGCTTATGCAGTTAAAGCTAACTCAAACCTTTCGGTTATTAATCATCTTGCTAAAATGGGGGCAGGGGCTGATTGTGTAAGTATTGGTGAAGTAAGAAGAGCATTAAAAGCAGGAATTAAAAAATATAAGATTATATTTTCTGGTGTGGGTAAAAGAGATGATGAGATTAAAGAGGCTCTTGAGTGTGGAATTTTATTTATAAATCTTGAGAGTGAAGCAGAGATGAAAAGAGTAGAGATGATAGCTAAAGAGCTAGATATTGAAGCTAGAATTTCTGTAAGAGTAAATCCTAATATTGATGCAAAAACTCATCCATATATCTCTACAGGACTTCATAATAGTAAGTTTGGCGTTGAGATTGATATGGCAAAAAGAATGTATATCTATGCAAAAAACTCTAAAAATCTTAATCCAATAGGTATCCATTTTCATATAGGCTCTCAACTTACAGAGCTTGAACCAATTCGTGAAGCGTGTGATATTGTTGCTGATTTAGTTAAATCTTTAAGTGTTATCAACATTAATATTAAGTTCTTTGATATTGGTGGTGGTATTGGAATTAAATATGATGATGAGATAACAATTACTCCAAAAGATTACGCTGATACAATTATAGAATCTACAAAAAAACTTGATGTTACTTTGATGTGTGAACCAGGGCGATATATGACTGCAAATAGTGGATATTTTTTGACAAAAGTATTATATGAAAAACAAAATGGTAAGCATAGATTTGTAATGGTTGATGGAGCTATGAATGACCTTTTAAGACCAAGTTTATATGGTGCATATCACTTTATTGAACCTGTTGAATCAAAAAATATAGAGAAAACTCCTACTGATGTGGTTGGACCAGTTTGTGAAAGTGGTGACTTTTTAGGTAAAGCAGTAGAACTTCCACCATTAGAAAGTGGAGATTTATTGATTGTTCACAGTGCTGGAGCTTATGGTTTTACAATGTCTAGTAATTATAATACAAGAGGACGAACGGCAGAAATTGCGATTATTGATGGAGTTGATAAAATTATAAGAGATAGAGAAACATTTGACGACCAGATAAGATTAGAAGAGAAGTATCTTAATATCTAAAAAAAGGAGTATAAGATGAATTTAAATGATTTAAGAGATAATATTGATAGAGTAGACAATGAAATTTTGACTCTTCTTAATGAAAGAATGGGGTATGTACATCAAGTAGGAGAGCTTAAAAATAGTACAGGTGGAGCAATATATCGTCCTGAGAGAGAACAGGCTATTATTAATCGCTTGACAAAGCTTAGTCAAGATAGCAATGGAGTATTGTGTAAAAAATCTATTGAAGCTATATTTTATGAGATTATTGGTGTATCAAAAAATCTTGAACGAAGTGAAAAAGTAGCCTACCTTGGACCAATAGGAACATTTACACATCAAGCAACCCAAAGCAGATTTGGTTCTATAAAAGATTATATCCCTTTAGGTTCTATCTCATCTGTATTTAAAGCAGTTGATAGCGATAGAGCAACTTATGGAGTTGTCCCAATTGAGAACTCTAGTGATGGAGTGGTAGGAGAAACATTGGATTTGTTAGGAGAGTATAACCTTAATATAGTTTCAGAAATATATATGCCAATTCACCACTCTTTTGCATCTCTTGCTACTTCAACAGATACTATTACCAAAATATATTCCAAAGATAAAGCATTTGGACAGTGTAGAGAATTTTTGAGCGAATATGGATTAGAAGATGTAGAACAAATTCCAGTAGAATCAACTGCAAAAGCGGCACAACTAGCTATGCAAGATAATACATCTGCCTCCATTTGTCTACATATCGCAGCCAAGATTAATCATCTACCTGTAATATATGATAATATTGAAGATAGACATGATAACAAGACTAGATTTATAGTAATTAGTAAAGTAAAAAACGAAAAAAGCAGTAATGATAAAACATCAATTTTGGCAAAATTATCTAATGCACAAGGCTCACTTGTAAGATTTTTACAAGAGTTTGATAATGAGGGGATTAATCTTTCTAAAATAGAGAGCAGACCATCAAATACAGATGAGGCATTTTCATATTGGTTTTATATAGATTTTGATGGACATATAGAAGATGAGAATGTACAGAAGATTTTTAAAAGACATAATGATATTAAATTATTAGGAAGTTATGCGAGGAGTGAAATTGAAATTTAGAAAAGTGCTAGAAAATATAAAAATATATGAAGCAGGAAAGCCAATTGAATTGGTGGTTAGAGAGTTTGGAGTTAATCCACAAGATGTTGTAAAACTTGCATCAAATGAGAATCCAAAAGGTGTAAGTCCAAAGGTATCTAAGGCGATAGTTGATAATGCATCAAAGGCATTTTTATATCCTGATGATAGTATGTTTGAACTCAAAGATGGGTTATCTAAAAAATTTGAAGTAGAGAGTTCTAATATAATTATTGGAGCAGGAAGCGACCAGATTTTGGAGTTTATCTCACGAGTGATACTTGAACCAAATGATAAAGTTTTGATGAGTGCTGTAACATTTGCAATGTATGAAGTTTATGCAAGACAGATGGGGGCAGAGATAATTAGAACTCCAAATTATAAGCATATTGTAGATGAGTTTATAGAGGAGTATCAAAAACATAAACCAAAAATTGTTTATATCTGTACTCCAAATAATCCAACAGGTGATGCAACAAGTAAAGATGATGTATTAAATATTATTAATGCGATTGATAAAGATACAATGATTGTTGTTGATGGGGCATATATGGAGTATGCAAGTGCAAAAGATGAAAAATATAGAGTTACACCAAATGATTTAATTGGTTTTGAGAATGTGATATATTTGGGGACTTTTTCTAAGGCTTATGGACTTGGTGGAATGAGAGTTGGATATGGAATTGCTAATGAGAATATCATAACAGCACTTCACAAAATGCGACCACCTTTTAATATCACTACTCTTTCACTTGTAGCAGGGATTGAAGCTCTTAAAGATGAAGAGTTTGTAGATGATGCGATAGAGTTACATCAGCAAGAGGTAAAAAGATATGAAGAGTTTGCAAAAGAGAATAATTTTGATTATATAGATAGCTATACCAATTTTATAACTTATCTCTTTAATGATAATTTAAATTCAACTGATATTGCAAATACTCTACTTCAAAAAGGTGTAATTATACGAGATTTGGCATCTTATGGAATGAATGCTATTCGTGTTACAGTTGGAACTCAAAAACAAAATAGTAGATTATTTGAGGTTTTAAAAGAGATGTTGGAATAATGGCAAATTTAACTAACATAG
>CAYWFW010000059.1:0-5292 GCA_964457735.1 uncultured Sulfurovum sp.
TTTGCTTTTACCTGTTTGTTGTTTGAGTTGAGAATTATATAAATCAAGAAGTTTAATAGCAATATTAGCCTCTCTTTCAATCTTATCTTTCAGAGAACCCAGTCCATCCATAAATTGAATATTCTCTAATCCATCAGTTGAAAGCTTATCTCTTAAATCATTTTCATAAAAGAACATCCCATCAGCCAAACGGGGCTTTAAAACTCTCTCATTCCCCTCTATCACTTTTGAGTAATCATCAGTTACAGCGTTACTTACCACAATAAATTTATTTGTTAAATTACCATCTTTAAATACTGCAAAATATCTTTGATGCTCTTTCATTGATGTTATAATAACCTCTGGTGGAAGCTCTAAAAATTTCTCATCAAAACTACCCAAAAGAGCTTTTGGATTTTCTGTGATTGCCACAATCTCATCTAACAATGAAGAGTCTCTTTCTATTGTTAAATTATTCTCTTTCTCTATTGTATCAAAATCAAATAGAATTTTTTGTTTTCTATGATTCTGATTTAACATAACCATATTATCCTCTAAAATATCCAAATAGCTATCAATACTATCAACAACTTTTGCATTAAAATCTACCATTCTATGAACAAATGTTAAATTAGATGATTTTTGTCCATATAAAGAGGCATCCACAATTTCATCACCCAAACGAACTTGAAGCCATCTAATAGGACGAATAAAATCATCACTTCTATCTCCCCATCTCATCATCTTTCCAAAACTCATTGATGATATCCACTCCAAAATCATATCTTCAAGTAGATCAGCAGTTTTTTTACCAGTAACCTCTTTCCTAAAGTATAAAACCTCTTTGCCATTTTTTATATTTGTTGTTAATTTATCAAAACTAACTCCACATTTTCTAGCAAATCCCTCACCAGCTTTTGTTGGTTTATCATCTTTTATAGCAACACTTAATGGCATACCAAAAAACTCTATAATATTGTCATCTTGTTTTAATGCAATTGATTTGTGAATTAAAACTAATCTTCGTGGAGTGTATAAAAATTCAAAATCAGAGGATAAAGAGTTGGCTTTAAGAATTTTTTCCCAATTGCTCTTTATCTGTTTTAGTATCTTTAAAAGAGGAATTGCTGGTAACTCTTCTACTCCTATCTCTATTAATAATGGTTTTTGCATTTGATGATTTCCTTGTAAATAATTGATATGATTTTAGCTAAAAGTTGTTGAGTGTTGGTTTATGACTTTAAGAATAGATAAAATTTTTGATTAAAGATTTTAAAAATAGTTGAATTAAAAATCAAGTGGTTCTTACAATCTCATCAAGTGTAGTTTTGCCTTCTAAAAATTTTAACAATCCATCATCTTTCAAATCTCTATAGCCCAAAGATTTAATATCAGAAAAATCTTTATTTTCATCAAATTTTTTCATCACTTTATCATTAAATTCAACAATTTCCATAATTGGTAAGCGTCCTTTAAAACCTCTATATTGGCAACTTTCACATCCTACAGCTTTGCATGGATTTAACTCTGAGCTAATTTCACGAGATAATTTTTCTAAATTATATGCTTTGCTTATCTCTTTGGTTATATTAATAGGTTCTTTACAATCATCACATAATCTTCGCACAAGTCTTTGAGCCATTAGTCCAATAATAGAAGATTTAAGCAGATAATACTCCACCCCAATATCCATAAGTCTGGATATTGCTCCAAGAGCTGAATTTGTGTGAAGTGTTGATAAAACTAAATGTCCAGTTAGTGCAGATTGAACGGCAATATCAGCAGTTTCACCATCTCTAATCTCACCAATCATAATTGTATCAGGGTCTTGACGTAAAATTGATCTAAGAGCTTTTGCAAATGTATAATCAATAGATGATTTAACTTGAATTTGGCTAATCCCATCTAATTGATACTCCACAGGGTCTTCAACTGTGATAATTTTAACCTCATCGCTATAAATATAATTTAAAGACGCATATAAAGTTGAGGTTTTACCACTTCCTGTTGGTCCTGTTGTGAGTAAAATTCCATTTGGTTTAGACAAAAGAGATTTTAAAAGTGCAAGATTATCGCTATGAAGCCCTAATTTATCAATCTCTAAGCTTATTGATTCTTTTGAAAGTAGTCTTAAAACAAAGCTTTCACCAAAAGCAGTAGGGACACTTGATGAGCGAATATCTATCTCATTTCCAACAACTTTAATTGTGATTCTACCATCTTGTGGAAGGCGACTTTCAGCTATATTCATTTTTGATATTAGTTTTAATCTTGCTGTAACTGCTTGTTTTAGATGTTGAGGAATTGTATCAACAGTTTTTAAAATCCCATCAAGTCTATATCTGACCTTCATCCCTTTTGCAAAAGATTCAAAATGAATATCTGATACAAACCGTTGAGCAGCTTTGCTAAAAATATTATTAATAAGTTTAATCACAGGAGCTTCAGAGGCTAACTCTTTTAGTTTATCAATCTCATCTTCAAAAATATCTTCAATATCTTCATTAACCTCCTCTTGAAAAATCTCTTTTATATCTCTAAGTTCTTCATTGGTTGCCAAAAAAATTCGTGCTGGTTTTTTTGTTAAATTTGTAATCATAGAGATAGCACTTGTTTGAAGAGGATTATTCATCACAAGATATATCTCTTGATCTTCATAAAATGGATAAATATCATGCTCTATAAAAAAATCGGTAGATATAGATGGAAACTCTTTTTTTCTGATATTATCATTTTTAAAGTCACAAAATAGCTCTAGTTCATATTGTAAGGCTAGTGCTGATATAAGAGTCTCTTCTGAAATAATACCAAGATTTAACAATACCGTAGACATCATTCCACCATATTCATCTATAATAGAGTTTGCCTGAGCTATATCTTCAAGATTACATCTGTTTTGTTCTAAAAGAATCTCCTCTAATAATTTTATTCCCATATAGAAAGGTCTGCCTTATCCTTTTCTCCACCAATAACTCCATCTGCTCCATAAGATAATAAATCATAAGGATTATTATTAGCCCCTGGACTTTTATAAATAAATTGTTTTTCCCACGCATCACCTTTTATTTTTTTAGGTAGATATGCACCATTCCAACCCTTAATATCTGAGCTTTTTGCCCATAATACTTTTAATCCCTCTTCTGTTGATGGGTATCTTCCAACATCCAATCTAAAAGCATCTAATGTTGTTGATAACATCTCCATTTGAGCTATTGTTGTTTTGATTTTTGCGTTGTCTAGTTTTCCAAAAAACTTTGGTGCAACTAATGATGATAATAAAGCGATAATAACAATTACCACCAATAATTCTATAAGTGTAAATGCTGATTTTCTATTTTTCAAGATTTTCTCCAAGTTTATATATTTTATTGTGGATTATAGCATATCTTATTTTAATTTAGTTATACTATTTATTAAAAATAAAAATTAGGATTAAATGGTGAATAAACGAATATCTTATAGTGCTGTTACATCTTCTAAAGAGATAGTTAATGGTATCTTTGATGGTAATAAAAGAGAATTTGAAGAGTTTATTCGCCAAAAAAAACTTATTGTTACATCATTTAAAGAGATTAAAAAAAAGCTCAAAAAAGGAAAATTAACACAAGATGATTTTTTAGCTTTAATTGAAGAGTTATACTATTTAATAAACTCTGGAATGTCTATTGATAAAGCTATTAAACTTTTGATAACAACATCTGCAAAAGAGGCTCAAATAAAGATTTTAGTTCATATTTTGGAAGATATAAAAGGTGGAACTCAACTCTCTTTGGCTCTTAAATCATCACTTGAAAAAGAAAAATTTAATGTGGATGCTCTTAGTATCGGATTTATCGCAACTTCTGAAGAGGTTGGAAATCTCTCTGATGGACTTTTGCAACTATTTGAATATCTTACATTTCAAAAAGTGATTCGTGGAGATATTAAACAAGCCTTAGCTTATCCAATGTTTTTAATGGGTATGGCAGTTGTTGTATCATTTTTAATCTTTTTCTTGATTATTCCTAAATTTTCTACAATATTTTCTCCAGAAGAGTTTGAAAGATTGCCCTCACTATCTTATGCAATTTTAAGTCTGGGAAATTACTTAAATGATAATGGTGCAATGGTATTTTCTATTATTATTGCTATAGTTTCATCTTTTATTATTTTTATCAAAAGAGTTGGAATAAATTGGTTATCAATATTTTATCACACTCCAAAATTAAGAGATTTAGTAATTGATATTCAGCTTTCAATTGTATATGGAGCGTTGGGAACTATGCTAAAAGGTGGGTTAGAGCTTGACCGAGCATTAAGACAACTTCAGAAAATTAAACTTTTAAAAGAGATAAATGATTTGCTAAAAAATACTTTAACAGAACTAAAACGAGGTATTAAAATGTCAGAAGTTTTTTCATTAAATGCACTAATTCCACCTAGTGATATTGCTCTGCTTTATGTTGGAGAGAGCAGTGCTTCTATGCCTCAGATTTTAGCATCTTTATCTAAACGCCATAGTGACGCATTTAGCCGAGATGTTAAAAAAGTTTTGTCAATTTTAGAACCAGCTGTTATTGTTCTTTTGGGAATATTTATTGCTGTAATTATTGTGGCAATTATGATGGCAGTTATGAGTATCTCTGATATTACGGGATAAGATGAGAAAAGCATTTACACTTATTGAGATATTAGTTGTTATGGCAATGATGAGTTTTCTAATGATGATGATTGCACCATCTGGATTAAAAATAATTGATAGTATAGAAAATTTTCTTGAGACAAAAGAGGATGAAAAAGACCTTCAAAAAATTCAAGTAAACGCCTTTATTAGTGCTACTGATATTAATAGTTCAAGTGAACCAATTATGAAAAAATTTAATGTAGAATTTATATCATTAAAAGGTATAATTCATAAAAAACAAGAGATATTATATGAAGATGAATAATAAAGCATTTGTAACAATAGAGATATTAATCGCAATGGTTATTGGATTTTTGGCAATTTTAATGCTTACGGCTTCTATAAAATCTCTTCATAAAGTGGAGATGCAAAAAAAAACATATCAAGATTTATATCTTACAGTTTTGTCTTTAAAAGATAAAATTAGAGCTAAAACCTGCATAGAAAATCCTTCATTAAATGGTACTCAAAATGGATTTAACTATAATATTATATGTGAAGAAAAAAAAGTAATCAATAACTATCAATCTTATTATGATGATATGCAAGATAAAATGGTTGGTGGATATTGGGGAATATATGAAATTCATCTTTTTAGAGTTACTATAAATATTAATAAATCTGGTTTAAAGAAAGAGTATAGTTTTTAT
>CAYWFW010000060.1:0-9907 GCA_964457735.1 uncultured Sulfurovum sp.
TAGAAAAGAATAAAAAGATAATTCAAAAAGAGTACCAATTTAGGCAAGAAAGAACTATAACACTTCAAGAGTATTTTGATAATATTATAACAAAAGAGGATAGAAATAGAGCCATACTAAAAGCATTAGATGATGGATATAAACAAATAGAAATTGCAAAATATTTAAATCTTTCATCGGCGACTATATCTAAAGTTTTTAGGGCAGTAAAGTGAATATACACTACTTTATAAAATGGTAAATATCTCTAAACTAAGAGAAGTTTTATATCAAATCATCATAGTTTAAATAATATTCTTATATAATTGCGTTCTCGTTTTGAGAAATACTCATGTAATCGTTCCTTGAAAGGTTGCGTCAGTTTTTGGCGTTGATGATTGCAGAGGGTTAAACCTAGGGCAAAGCCCATAAAATTATATAATATACCAAGGAGAAAAAATGGTAACAATGAAAGACTTACTGGAGTGTGGAGTACACTTTGGTCACCAAACAAGAAGATGGAATCCAAAAATGAAGAAATTTATTTTCGGTGAGAGAAAGAATATTTATATTATTGATTTACAAAAAACTTTAAGATATTTTAAATATACATATAATGTTGTTAGAGATGCAGCAGCAGAGGGTCAAACTGTACTATTTGTTGGTACAAAAAAACAAGCTAGAAGTGCTGTAAAAGAACATGCTATTAGATGTGGAATGCCTTTTGTTGCAAATAGATGGTTAGGTGGAATGCTTACAAACTATCCAACAATGAAAAAATCAATCAGAAAATTAGAAATTATTGAGCAAATGCAAGAAAATGGTCAAATTGATCTTTTAACTAAAAAAGAAACTTTAATGCTTCTTAGAAAAAAAGAGAAATTAAATGCATATCTTGAAGGTTTTAGAAATATGAAAAAACTTCCTGATATGATGTTTGTTATTGATGCAGTTAAAGAGCATATTGCAGTTAAAGAAGCAAGAAGACTTGGTATGAAAGTTATTGCTCCATTAGATACAAACTGTGATCCTGATATGGTTGATTATCCAATTCCAGGAAATGATGATGCAATTAGATCAATTAATCTTTTCTGTAAAGAGATGGCAGAAGCTATAATAGAAGGTAGAGCATCAAATGAAGAGCCAGAAGAGGAAGTTGTTGTAACTGAAGAGGAAATCTCTGAGGTTGTTGCAGAAGCAGTAAAAGAAGAAACTAAAACAGAGGAAGCTAAATAATGGCAAACTTTGGACCAAAAGATATTAAAACATTAAGAGAGATGACTAGTGCAGGAATGATGGACTGTAAAAAAGCTCTTTCGTCTTCTGATGGAGATATGGATAAAGCTGTTGAATGGTTAAAAGAAAAAGGTCTTGGAGCCGCGGCTAAAAAAGCTGGTAAAGTTGCCGCAGAAGGTCTTATCTCTATTAAAATTGATGGAGATAAAGCAGTACTTGTAGAGATTAATTCTCAAACTGATTTTGTTGCTCAAAATGAAACATTTGTTAATGTAACAAAAGAGATAGCAGAACATGCATTTAATAACTCTCTTGAAGATGCTGATGCTATTAATAACTCAGAGATTAATTCTCAAAGTTTTGCTGATTATTTATCTTTACAAATTTCTAAAATTGGTGAGAATCTTGTTGTAAGAAGATCAGCACTATTAGAAGGTAATGATACAATTGCTATTAATGGTTATGTTCATGCTAATGGTAGAATAGGTGTTATTATTGCTGCAAAATGTAGTTCAAAAGAGGTAGCATCTGCTATTAAATCTGATCTTAAAAATATCTCAATGCACATATCTGCAATGAGTCCTAAAACTTTAAGTTATAGAGATTTTGATGCACAATTTGTTGAGAATGAGACAAAAGGTAGAATTGCTTCAATTGAAAAAGAGAATATTGAGCTTCATAGATTAGGTAAAACAGAAAAAAATGTTCCTCAATATGTATCTATGAGCCAATTAACAGAAGATGTTTTGAGTAAAGCAGAAGATGTTTTAAAAGCTGAACTTAAAGCAGAAGGTAAACCTGAAAAAATTTGGGATAGAATTCTTCCTGGTAAACTTGCTAGATTTATTGCAGATAATACAACTTTAGACAAAGAGTTAGCTCTTCTTGATCAAGATTTTGTAATGGATGATAAAATCACAGTTGCACAGCATTTAGAAAATGTAGCTAAAAAGGCTGGTGGAACTGCTGAGATAGCTTCGTTTACAAGATTAGAAGTTGGTGAAGGTATTGAAGTAGTAGAAGAAGATTTTGCAGCAGAAGTTGCAAAACAGATGGCATAATTTAGAAATAATTTTGATGGGTACCCACAAGAGGATACCCCTACAAAGGCTTATTATTTCATAGGGGCAATCCTTTATGGTTGCCCTTTAAGATTTATTCCTTATTATAATTAATTAAAAAGAGCAAAAATGAACAACTCTTTAGAATATCCACTTATAGATGCAACAAACTTATCTCACTCTTATGATTATCAACTTTATAGCAATATTGATTTTATACTAAATTCTAAACAAAGTATTGCAATTTTAGGAAGAAGTGGTAGTGGAAAATCAACATTACTACATAATCTATCAACATTTTTACCACCATTAAAAGGGGAAATTAAGATTTTAAATAAAACTATATATAATAATGAAAAATATATAGATGAACTTAGAAGATTTAATATTGGTATTATTTTTCAATCACATTATCTATTTAAAGGTATGAAAGCTATTGATAATATAAAAATTGCAACTATACTTTCTCAAGAAGAACTTGATGTGAAATTACTTAAAAAATTTGAGATAGATAATATTATAGAGCAAAAGATATCGGAACTATCAGGTGGACAACAACAAAGAGTTTCAATCGTGCGAGTTCTTAGTAAAAAACCAAATATTATATTTGCCGACGAACCAACAGGAAACTTGGATAATGAAACAGCTCATTTAGTGATGACAGAGCTTTTAGAATATATAAATAAAAATAATGCTGGGCTAATTGTGGTTACTCATGATGAAAGTATGGCTAAAATGTGTGACAATATATATAAACTAGAAAATAAAAAATTGATGAAACTAAAATAGCTACAAAGTTAAGATTAGATACATTAAGTCGCAGTTGTAACTATTAAATTAATAATTTATAATTTCAAAGCACTATTTAAGAGTCATAATATTAGAATGACATACTTAATATTAAAATTAGGAGGTATATATGGTAGAAATTAGATGGCATAGTCGTGCTGGGCAAGGTGCTGTATCTGGTGCTAAAGGTCTAGGTGATGTTGTGGCAACAACAGGTAAAGAAGTTCAAGCTTTTGCATTATATGGTTCTGCAAAAAGAGGTGCTGCATTAAGAGCTTATAATAGAATTGATGACAAACAGATTTTTAACCATGCAAAATTTATGAATCCTGATTTTGTATTGGTAATCGATCCTGCTTTGGCATTTTCGGATAATATTGTTGAGAATGAAACTGATACAACAAAGTATATAATTACTACTCACCTTTCAAAAGAGGAACTTATAGCAGGTATTCCCTCTTTAAAAAGTAAAGAGGATAGAGTATTTACTCTTGATTGTGTTCAAATTTCTTTGGATACTATTGGTAGATCTATGCCAAACTCTCCTATGCTTGGTGCATTTGTTAAAGTATCTGATATGTTTGAACTTGAGTATTTCTTAGAAAATATGAGAAGAGTACTTTCTAAATTTCCACAGAAGATAATAGATGCTAATATGGAAGCTATTACTAGAGCATATAACGAAGTAAAGTAAAGAGGAATAAAAAGATGAGTGTAGAAGCACAAGAATTAAAATTATTGGCAAATGACAACAGAGGTCAAAGTGAACTTGAAAATGGTAGTGGTCTAGTTGGTTGGGAAGAGGTAACTCAAGGAAGTATATTACAATCATTTGATGGTAATGCAACTAATATTGCTCTTAAAAAGCAAGAAGATAGAGCTTACTCAGGATATAATTCATATACAGCAACTGTTGCCTCATGGAGAATAATTAAACCTGTTTATAACAGAGATGTATGTATTGATTGTCAAAACTGTTGGGTATGGTGTCCTGATACATCTATTATTTCAAGAGATAAGCAGATGTTGGGAATTGATTATGACCACTGTAAAGGGTGTGGAGTTTGTGTGGAAGTTTGTCCTACAAATCCAAAATCGCTACTTATGTATGGTGAAAATACACCAATGGAAGATGCACTTTCTGCTTGGCCAGAGAAAAAGAAAAAAGAGAAATAAGGGGTCATTATGGCAGTAAAATTTGATTTAAATGAAAGAGAAGTATGGGATGGTAATTATGCTGCATCACAAGCTTTAAGACAAGCTGATGTTGATGTTGTTGTAGCTTACCCTATCACACCATCAACTCCAATTGTTGAGAATTATGGTAGTTATGTAGCTAATGGTTATATTGATGGTGAGTTTGTAATGGTGGAGTCTGAACATGCTGCAATGTCAGGTTGTATCGGTGCATCTGCTTCAGGTGGACGGGTATCAACTGCAACATCTTCACAAGGTTTTGCATTAATGGCAGAGGTTTTATATCAGGCATCAGGGATGAGATTACCAATTGTACTGAATGTTGTAAATAGAGCTTTAGCATCTCCACTTAATGTTCGTGGAGACCATGCTGATATGTATCTAGGTCGTGATAGTGGTTGGCTTCAAATGGGTGCATTTAATGCTCAAGATGCGTATGATTTGACTCTTTGTGCATTCAAAATTGCAGAAAATGCATCAGTAAGATTGCCTATGATGGTTCATCAAGATGGATTTATCACTTCTCATACAGCTCAAAATGTATATCCTCTTATGGATGATGTAGCTATTAATTTTATTGGTAAGCTTCAACCAATTGATGATATGCTTGATTTTTCTAGACCTATAACTTACGGTGCTCAAACAGAAGAAGATTGGCACTTTGAACATAAAGCTAAACAACATAAAGCTATTATGGATTCAACACCTATAATAGATGCAGTTTTTGCAGAGTTTAAAGAATTAACAGGTAGAGAGTATAATAGAGTAGAACAATATAATATGGAAGATGCTGATGTTGTTATTGTTGCTCTTGGTTCAACAGTTGAAACTGCAAGAGTATCTGCTAAAAATATAAGAGAAACAAAAGGTATTAAAGCAGGGGTTGTTGCAATTAGATGCTTTAGACCTTTCCCTTATGAAGAGGTAAGAGAGGCACTTAAAAATGCTAAAGCGATTGCTGTAACTGACCGTTCATCTCCAGGAGGAGCAATGGGTGCTTTCTTTAATGAAGTTAGTGCGGCTATGTACACATCTGTAAATAGACCGATGATAACAAACTTTATCTATGGTCTTGGTGGTCGTGATTTCTCAATCGAAGAGGGAGAAAGAATATATGCAGAGCAACAAGCTCACGTAGATGCTGGTTATATAACAACAGAAATTCAACAGTTTAGTGGTTTAAGAGGTCCTAAACTAGCATTCTTTAAAACAGAAAGGAGTTAAATAGATGGCAATTACATCAGTTAAAAATTTAAAAGAATTCTCAACAAATAATGATAGATTAGAGGGAGCTCATACTTTATGTCCTGGGTGTGCTCACTCTATGATAGTTAGAGAGCTTATGAACTGTACGGATGACAACCTTGTTATCTCTTCAAATACAGGTTGTTTAGAGGTCTCAACAGCAGTTTATCCTTTTACTTCTTGGGATACATCTTGGATTCATATTGGATTTGAAAATGCTGCAACTGCTGTAACTGGTGCAGAGATTATGCATAAAGTAAGAAAGAAAAAAGGTACATTAAAAGATAATGATGCACCTGTAAAATTTGTTGCATTTGGTGGAGATGGAAGTACTTATGATATTGGTTTTCAATGGTTAAGTGGAGCTATGGAAAGAGGTCATGACTTTACATATATCTGTCTTGATAACGAAAACTATGCAAATACGGGTGGACAAAGAAGTTCTGCTACACCAATTGGTGCAACAACTTCAACTGCCCAAGCTGGAACTCATAGTTATGGTAAAAAAGAGAAGAAAAAAGATATAGTTTCTATTATGGCAGCTCATGGTGCTCCTTATGTTGCTCAACTTGCTCCAAATAAATGGAAAAGTATGGCAAAAGGTTTCCAAAAAGCTCTTGATACTGAAGGACCATGTTTTATAAACACTGTTTCACCATGTACAACAGAGTGGAGATTTGACCCAAAAGATACAATCCATATTACAGATTTGGCAACTGAGTCTTTAATGTTCCCAATCTATGAAATTATTGATGGACATGAGCTTAATATTCTTTATCGTCCAAAAAATATTATCAAAGTAGAGGATTATCTAGGAGCTCAAGGAAGATATAAACACCTATTTAAACCAGAAAATAGACATGTAATTGATTTGATACAATCAGATATTGAGAAGTATTGGAATATGTTACAAAGAAGAGAAGAAGCTAGAATATAGTTTTTCTCTCATTCTCACGATACTTTCGTGGGAGTGATAATTATTAAAAAATATATAAAATCATCAAATCTTTTTTATCATCATTTTTAATCGCATATCTCTTACGGCTAATCAACATTTTCCAATCCCTAAATGAAAAAAAGAATTCTAACATCTTATACTTGAGCTCCCATACTCATTGAGAATATTGGCAATAGCATTCCAACCACAATAACACCAACTATTGCACCTATTAAAAGCATCATAATTGGACCTAGTAGGCTTAGTAAAATTTTAGGTTTATCATCATTTTCTTCATTATATAAAATAGCAACATTTTCTAAGATATGAGCCACTTCGCTTGATTCTTCTCCAAGGGCAAGAGATTGCATAAAGTTTCTTTTTATCTTAATACCTTTTGTCATCATTAAAGCATTTGATAATCTATTCCCCTCTAACACTTTAGATGAAGCATTAGTAAATAAATTTTTAAGTGCCATATTTCCAAAAGTTGATGATGACAAATGAACAGCTTGTGCATAAGATACACCTGATTTTAACATCAAAGAGAGGATATAAGAGAACCTCCCTAATTCATAATTTTGAGCAATTGTACCTATTAATGGAAGCTTTAGAACTATTTTATCAATAAGCAAGTGAAATGAAGTTATGAATTTATAAGATAGTTTATATATTGTGATAACAGATACTATAATAATAAACATCATCATATAATGTTCTTTAAAAAAATCGCTTAAACCTAAAATAAATTGTGTAATAGGTGGTAATTCTTGACCAGTATCTTTAAAGATTCCTGCTATTTTGGGAACAACAAAAACAATCAAACCAACACTCATAAATATCGCCACAGTAAAAATAAACATAGGATATATCATCGCATTTGTAATCTGTTTTTTAATTTTTGATTGAGCAGAAAAAAAGCTACCCATATTTAAAAGAACTTCTGTAAGTTTTCCACCTTTACTTGCCACACTTACACTTTGAGTAAAAAAATCAGGCATTGTATATATTTTTTGAGTAGTTAGAGCAATAAAGAGTGACTTTCCCTCATCAATCATAGTTTTTAGAGAGTTTAAAAATGACCTATATTTTTTTTCCTCTTCGTGCTGATTTTCTAATAATTTAATTGCTGTTAGCATCGCCATTCCAGAATTAAGATAAGAAGATAACTCTTTTGCAAATGAACTAAGCATCACTCCTGACATCTCTTTTTTTGAAAATTCATCCATTGATAATTTTTTGGTTGATTCTAGGCTTTGATAATATATTCCACTTGATTTAAGCTTTGATTTTGCTTCTTCTAGGGTATTTGCAGTTATTGTACCTTTTGAATTTTTACCAAGCTTATCTACACCTTTATATTTAAAAAGCATTTTATTTAACCTTGTCTGTTTTTTGATTAGTATATCTAAATTATTTTATATATTAGTTTGAAATAGAGTGAAATTAAAGATATAAAATAGTATTATATTTAAATTTTATTAATTATAGGGGTTATTTTTTGAAAAAAGAGATTATTATTTTTACTATTACTTTTTTTGTCTTAGCAATTGGTATGCATTTTGAAGAGTGGTTATCTCATCCAATTGAGCATATAATGGCACTTCCTTCGGCTGGTGCTTATGGATTAGGTGCATTTCATCCATTAATATTCACATTTATGGTATATCTTATTATTTTGCTATTTAAATCTATAGGTAAGTTATTGAAAAGGCTATTTTAAAACTGTATCTCTAAAACTTTTGATATAATTACCCTAATTTTAAAACTAAAATGGGGAAAATAGATGAGTTATATAAGAGTAGTTTTTTTGGTTGTTATATTAAATGTAGGTGCCTTTTCGTTTGGGCAAACAGAATCTTTTCATGAAAAGGCAAGTGGATTAATTAAAAAATCTCTACAAAAAAGTTCTGATATATATTTAAAAGATTTATATAATAGTATATATTATATTCCAATATGGGTAAATAAAAATAATATATCATATTTAGCAAGAGAGCTATTTCAAGAGATAAAAAGGGATAATACAGTCTCTAAAACATCAAATTTATATAGTTCTCTTATTAAAATAGAGAATTTATCAAAAAATTTATACTTAAATAATGATATATCATTAAACAAAAAAATATCTTTAGAGTTTAAAATTAGTAAATTATATAATTTTTATGCAAAACATCATATATATGGCGAAATCAATTGGAATCTATTTCAGATAAAATTAGCTAATATAAAAGATTCTAAAGGTATAGATGGAAAGTGGATAACACATAAACCTAAAATATCTCCAATATCACTTCTTCACAAAATAATAAATCAAGGTGAATTGCATAAGACTTTTGAAGATACAAAACCAAAGAATTTTGGTTATAAACTTTTAGAAAAAAAATTAGCTAAATATAGAGAGTATCAAAAAACTGGAAAATGGGGAAAACTTCCATCTTTTGGCTCATTAAAGATAGGGACAACTAGCAATGCTATACCTCAACTAAGAGAAAGATTCAAATTTATGGGTGATTATGGTGAATGTAGAAATCTTTATAGTAAAATATCGGATAGTTGTATTAAAAATGCACTTATTAGATTTCAAAAAAGATATGGACTTGCTGTAACAGGTTTTGTAAATAAAAGAACTCAACAACTTCTTAATGAATCTATTGAAAAAAAGATTCAAAGAATTATTTTAAACCTTAATCGTATCAAATGGCTTAATCCAAATATTTATGATAAACAAGTGATAATCAATATCCCTAGTTTTGAACTTAACTTTATAAGTAACGGAAAATCAATTCAAAATATGAGAGTGGTTGTTGGAAATAGAAAACATCCAACACCTATCTTTAGCAATCATGTAAAAACAATAGTTCTAAATCCATATTGGAATGTTCCTGCAAGTATTTTAGAAAAAGAATTTTTACCTCATCTTAAAAAAAATACAAATTATTTAAAAAAACAAAATATGAAACTATATAGTGGTTGGGAAACTCAAGATATAGAAGCATCATCTGTAGACTGGCAACAATATCAAAATGGTGATAAAGTACCATATAGAGTTGCTCAACTTCCAGGAAAAGGCAATGCTCTTGGAAAAATTAAATTTCTTTTTCCAAATCAATTTGCAGTATATATGCACGATACTCCATCAAAAAGTTTATTTAAAAGAAGAGTTAGAGCTTTTAGTCATGGTTGTATTAGACTTCAAAAACCAAGAGCATTATTAAAAACATTTTCTAAGTTTAATTCAACGGTTAACTATGATAACACCATTAATATATTAAAAGGTATAAATAAAAAAGAGATTTACCTAAATAAAAGTGTGCCAGTTGATATTATTTATCTTACTTCATGGGTTGATAACAAAGGAATCTTGAATTTCAGAAACGATATATATGGATATGATAGAATGCAACAATTTTAAATAACTATAAATTATAAGTATGAAATATTTATACTTATGTTGTATTTT
>CAYWFW010000061.1:0-4294 GCA_964457735.1 uncultured Sulfurovum sp.
AAATACAAGAATACAAAAAATAGATAAAAGTCATATATTAATAGTTGATAGCAAAACATATAAAAAACTAAAAGTACCATACTTTTTTGTGGATGCCAAAGATTTTAAACCAAAGGAAGAAGATAATGATTATTAGATTATTAATTATATCTATATTAATATTGTTTACAAGCTGTACCAAATATCAAAAGGTTAAGTTTGATGATAACCTAAGTTCAAGTAGCTATCGAACAGGCAATATTAAATTAAGTGATACTAAATCTATCTCTAATACTAAGTATAAAAAAAAATATATAAAAAATAGATATAATAAAAAAGTTGAAAGAGTACAATTAACAGACTCCTTTAAAAGAGAGAATTTTTCAAAAGCAAAACAGATAGAATTGCTTTCTCTAAAACCATTATTTCAAAGCTCTCAAGCTGTAAAAGTATCTGTAGATAATATCCCTGTATCAAAATTTATTGATATGGTATTTGGTTCTATATTAAAATTAAACTATTCATATAGTGATAAGGTAAAAAGTTCAAAAGCAGTTATAAGCCTAAATATGCAGACCAAAACAACTCAAAAAGAGCTTTTTGATATATCTATTGAGATGTTATCAAATAATGGTATATCAGTATCTCAAATTAGGTCTTTATTCCAGTTTGATGAAGGGGTTAAGGCTAAGGCAACAAAGCAAAATCAAACTTTTATTTATGGTAGAGATTTTTCATTAAGTGGATTAGAGAATAAAAAGATTACTGTTTTATTTCCATATTATTATGTTAATCTAAGAAATATGTTAAGAACAGGTTTTACATCATCATCTCCAATTGCAAAAAGTGTTAAAGAGATAGCAGGAGCAAATGTTTTAATAATATCAGGAGATGCTTCTGAGGTTCATCGTCTACTTGAAGCAGCAAGACTCTTAGATCAAGCATCAATGAAAAAGACAAAAGCACTTTTATTTAAATTAACTTATATCAAAAGTGGTGATTTTAAAACAAGAATAGAGTCTCTTTTAAAAGCAAGTGGTATCCCTATTGCATCGTCTCCTGCTAAAAGAGGAGTCTTAATTGTTGATGTTCCTGAACTAAATGCTCTTTATGCCGTTTCAAGCAAACAATCATGGCTTGATAATATCAGCTTATGGCAAAAACGTTTTGATAATATTTCGGTTTTAGGTGATGAGTCTCATATCTTTTTCTATAAACCAGACTTTAGAAAAGCAGAAGAGCTAATAGGACTTATTAATCAACTTTTAGGGCAATCAGCAGAAGGAAATAATCATAATTCTTCAAAAGATAGTAATAGTTCAGCCTCTTTTGGTGGCGAAATAAAAGAAGATTATGCAATTTTAGATGCACAGCAGAATAATATTATGATTAATACAACAGGAGAAAAATACAAAGAGATTTTAAGACATTTAGAAAAGCTTGACAAAAGCCCTAAGCAAGTTTTGATTGAGGTTACAATTGCAGAGGTTACCCTTTCTGATCAATTACAATATGGCTTAGAGTGGTACTTTAGAAAAAATAACACATCTCTTAATACAAAAAATCTTACAGTTAGTGGTACGGGAATTTTAGGAACTATTATAGATGGAGATTGGAGTGCTATTTTTGATGCTTTTGCAAAAGATAAATTGATTCATGTATTATCATCTCCTAAGCTTATAGTTTTAGATAGAGAATCAGCAAGTATAAATGTTGGTAGTCAAGTTCCTATCCTTACATCTAGTACAAACGCTTCTAGTATAAATTCAGCAGATACAACAAAAACTCAATCTGTAGAGTATAGAAATACAGGTGTAATTTTATCTGTAACCCCTTATATTAACTCAAAAGGTGTGCTTACTTTAGATATTTCTCAAGAGGTAAGTAAAGTTGATTTAACTGCTTCATCTCAAATTGATTCCCCTACAATACTTACAAGAAGTATTCAAACAAAAATTGCCCTAAAATCTGGTGAAAGTGTAATGCTTGGTGGATTAATGGAAAAAACAGAGAGCAAAACAATTAATAAAGTTCCTGTTTTAGGGGACTTGCCTCTTCTTGGTAATATATTTAGAACTAACTCTGATGGTAGTGCAAAAACCGAACTATTTATAACTGTTAAACCAACAATTCTAAAGAACTCTGATGATACTAAAATTGTGACAGATAAGATAAGAAATATATTTAAATATATAAAAAAATAAAGAGCAGTAGGAAATAAAATATGTGTGGAATCGTGGGATATATAGGCAAAAAAGAGAAAAAAGGGATTATCTTAGATGGTCTTAGTGAACTAGAATATAGAGGATATGATTCTGCTGGAATTGCTATTATAAAAGATAATAAACTTGAACAATTTAAAGCTATTGGCAAGTTAGAAAACTTATCAAATAAAATAAAAGATTTTAACAGCGATGGATTTGGAGTTACAATTGGACATACTCGCTGGGCAACACATGGAAAGCCAACAGAATTAAATGCTCATCCACATCTAGGTGATTATAGTTTTGTTGTTCATAATGGTATTATAGAAAACTATAAAGATTTAAAAGAGGAGCTTGAGCTAAAAGGGATAAATTTTATAAGCCAAACAGATACAGAGTCTATAGTTCACCTTTTTGAAGATATAAATAATTCTATTGAAGATTCTTTTAAAGCTTTTGAGCAAACAATTAATAAATTAGATGGTGCTTATGCGACACTTTTAATTACAAAAGCCTCTCCTGATACTATATTTTTTGCTAAAAATGGCTCACCAATGCTTATTGGATTTGATGAGAATGAAGTATATTTTGCATCATCAGATACACCTATTATCGGTAAAGCCTCTGAAGTTTATTATCTACAAGATGGTGAATATGGATTTGTAAAAGATGGAGAGATTAAACTATTTGATAAAAATGGGATAAAGACATTTACAAAACAAAAGCTCTCACTAGATAAAGTTTTAGCTCAAAAAGATGGCTATAGATTTTTTATGGAAAAAGAGATTTATGAACAAAGTCGTGTTATTACAGAAACAATTATGGGGAGAGTTGAAAATAATAAAATTAATTTTGAAGAGATTGATAAAAAAATTTTAAATGGGATTACAGATATTAGAATTTGTGCATGTGGAACAAGTTATCATACAGGATTAGTAGCAAGTTATCTTCTTGAGAGAATTGCAAAAATTAGATGTAGTGTAGAGATTGCAAGTGAATTTAGATATAAAGAACCTCTTTTAGAACCATCAACTCTATTTATAACCATATCTCAAAGTGGTGAGACAGCTGATACTCTTGAAGCTTTAAAAATGGCTAAAAAAGCTGGTTTAAAATCTCTATCAATCTGTAATGTTGATAACTCTTCTATTGTACGAGAAAGTGATTATGCAATCCTTACCCGTGCTGGGATAGAAAAAGGTGTAGCAAGTACAAAAGCATTTTCAACACAAGTTATGGTTTTGTGGATGCTAACTTTATATATTGCTCAAATTAAAAAGAGTATCTCAGATGAACAATTAAATCAAGAAATAGAGGCAATTTTACACACTCCCAAGACCTTAATAGTAGATGATAATCTTCATAATAAACTTCATCGCTTATCAAAAAGATACCTTCATGGTCACGGCTTTTTCTTTATTGGTAGAGATATATTTTTCCCTTTAGCACTTGAGGGAGCATTAAAACTTAAAGAGATTAGCTATCTTCATGCAGAGGGATACCCAGCAGGAGAGATGAAACATGGACCAATCGCTTTGGCTGATAGTGAACTTTTTACAATTGCTTTGATGCCAAAAACTATGCAATATGAAAAGATAAAATCAAATGTGGAGGAGTTAAGTGCAAGAGATACCACAATTTTAGCAATATCTCCAGAGAATTTTGAGTTAGCTGATGATTTTATTAAAACAAAATATAGCTCTCATCCTATGATAGAGTTTTTTGAAATGACAGTTATTACACAACTATTAGCTCTTGAAATATCAATTAGACTTGGTAATGATGTGGATATGCCACGAAATTTAGCTAAAAGCGTAACCGTTGAATAATATAATCAAGAGTTAGGCTAATGTAAAAAGATTATAATCTATATTTATAATAAAATTTATGTATACTTATGATATAATTTTGAAAATAGCTTAAAGGTTTATCAAATGAGATTAAAAAAAATTATAGTTCTATCATTATTTACGGCTTCTATTATTCAAGCAAATACAGCAGAAGAGTTATTCAAAAGTCATTGTGCAACTTGTCACTCAGAAGTATTAGGTGTTAATGAATCAGGTGGAAAAGTAACAAATATATATGGAGCACCTTACGTAAAAGATGTT
>CAYWFW010000062.1:0-14960 GCA_964457735.1 uncultured Sulfurovum sp.
TTGATGATTTTATAGAAGAGACCAAAGAGAAAGCATTGTTGAGTGCTGTTAATCAAATCAAAGATAGAGAGTATATATCAGCCGTACAAAAAAAAGGATATGATAATATTTTATCTTTTGGGGTTGTTTTTGATGGGAAAAGAGTATGGGTTCAAGAGGTTTGATAGATAAATATAATCTAAGTAATCTTGTTAATCAAACATCAAGCCCATCCCAAAATTCATCATAACTTAGATTAGTAGCATTTTGTTCTTTGGCGATAATCTTTTCATCTTCTGTCTTAAAATACTGCTCAAGAGCCTCATCCAAAATAGTATTAATATCTTTATTTAGCAGTTTTGTATATAGCTCTAAACTCTCCACCTTATCCATTTTTAATTCTAATTTTATATTTCTCATAATTTCCTAGTAATTGCTTTTTTAAAATGAATTATAGCAGTTTTAATTTAGAATAGAAAATTTTTTAAGAAAAAAGTCTTATCAAACTTTCAGGTATAGATGTTAAAATGAATATTAAGAGTATTTATTAATCTAAAAGGGGATAGAATGAAAAATATTATTTTACTTTCAGATGGTACAGGTAATGGTGCCTCAAAAAAAGTACAAACAAATGTATGGAAACTTTATAATGCACTTGATTTTCATACAGATACTCAGATAGCATATTATGATGATGGTGTAGGGTCGCAAGAGTTTTTACCATTTAAGATACTAGGTGGTATTTTTGGATTTGGTTTAAAAGAAAATGTGCTTGAACTCTATAAATTTCTTTGCCGAAATTATAAAGAATATGAAGATGGAAGTAGTGATAAGATTTATTTATTTGGATTTAGTCGCGGTGCATTTACAGTACGTACACTTGCAGGTCTTATTGCAAAATGTGGTTTATATATTAATTACAAAGATGAAGAAGATTTAAACAAGAAAGCAAAAAAAAACTATATGTTCTTTCGTACAGAGTTCCACAATAAATCTTTAAGTGGGCTTTATACACAATTTATAAATGCTACATATAATCAAGAGGATATGATATCTACTGATATAGAGTTTATTGGTGTATGGGACACGGTTGATGCATATGGTTTTCCTATTGATGAGATGGCACAATTTTGGGATAGATTTATATTTCCTATTTATTTCCCTGATTATAAACTTTCAGATAAGGTAAAAAGAGCAAGTCAAGCTTTAAGTATAGATGATGAGCGTCATACATTTCATCCTCTTTTGTGGGATGAATCTAAAGAGATAGATTCCAAGAGGATAGAACAGGTATGGTTTTCTGGAGTTCATGCTGATATAGGTGGTGGCTATCCAATGAATAGTTTATCTTTAATTTCTCTTGATTGGATGATAGATAGAGTTGAATTTAAAAGCGATTCAAGAATAAATGGTTTAAAATTTATCTCTCATATAAGAAGTGAAATATATAGTCATTCTAATTATAATGGAAAACAACATGATTCCCGTTCTGGAGTTAGAGCATATTATCGTTATAAGCCACGAATAATCTTAGAGCTTTGTAAAGATAAAAGTATTATTCCAAAAATTCACTTTAGTGTGCTAGAAAGAATCAAAAAAAATGCTGTTACTTACGCACCTGTTGGTATACCTTCTATATATGAAGTTACTCAAACAGATAAGGGTATAGCTTTACCTTATGAATCAAAAGAAGAAGCTACAAATAGAGCTAATAAAATATTAGATGCTTTAGAGATAATAAACTTAAGAAAAAGACTTTATAAAGCTTTTGTATCTACAACAATTTTATTTATCACTTCAATATTTATTTTATTATTTAATACACAAAATAGAGAAACTAACATATTCTATAAGCTTATTGACTTATGGCATCAATTTTTACTACAAAGTCCATTAGTATCAATATTATTATTTGTCATTATATTTATTATTATGTTTGTATTAAAAAATAGATGGTGGTATGAAACGCTGGTAAAATCTATGAATGGATGGAGTGTTTTAAAAGGAAGAGGATAAAAAGCCCTAAAGAAGAGGAATATATTATTAATCCTCTATTTACTATTATAAGTTAATATGTTGGCTATTTCATACTATAATTAAAGGTATTTAAAATGCAAAAGTTTGTTATGCTTATAATATTTATAAGTAATATATTAATGGGAAGTCAATTTAATGCAATGGTTGAACAAAAGTTCTTAAAACCTAGTGAAGCATTTCAAGTTGAAGCAATTCAAAATGGTGAATATATTGATACAAAAATTATCCTTGGCAAAGATATTCATCTATATCAAGAATCATTAAAATATTATATCTCAAAACCAACAAAATTAGAATTAACTCCAAACCTTCCAGAAGCAAAAAATGATGATGGTGATATGATTTATGAAGGTGAACTATCAGTCGCTTTAAGCATAAAAAATATAACTGATAAAATTGATGGTGATTATACTTTATCTATTGAACTATTAGGATGTTCATCTGCTGGGATATGTTACCAACCAATTATAAAAAACTTTAATTTTAAAAGTATAGCAAAAGCTAAAGAGATTCAAGATATAAGTACGATGGATAAAATCTCAAATCTTGCAAGTGAAGGTAATACTGCCAAAATTGCAGAAGCATTGGTATCTGAGAGTTCATTTTTTATACTATTTGTATTTTTTATATTTGGATTACTATTATCATTGACACCTTGTATTTTTCCCATGATTCCAATATTATCTTCTATTATAGTATCTCAAGCAGGTGATGGAAAACCTAGTGTATCAAAAGCATTTTTTACATCTTTAATTTATGTATTATCAATGGCTATAACATATACTATTGTTGGATTAGTTGCAGGATTAATGGGTGCAGATATTCAAGCTAGTATGCAAAATCCTTGGGTACTTGGGGTCTTTTCTATTATGTTTGTGGCTCTTGCATTTTCTTTATTTGGATATTATGAAATTGGATTACCTTCTAGTTTACAAAGCAAGATTACAAAAGCTAGTGATAATGCACAAGACAAAGGAATTTTAGGAACAATTATTATGGGGCTATTATCTGCACTTATTGTTGGTCCTTGTGTTGCACCACCTCTTGGAGGGGCTATACTCTTTATATCTCATACAGGAGATGCACTTCTTGGTGGAATGGCACTATTTATTATGAGCATAGGTATGGGGATGCCTCTTTTACTTATTGGTGTGGGAGCAGGAAAGTTTATGCCTCGCCCTGGTGGATGGATGACAAAAGTATCAGAAGTTTTTGGTATTATGATGTTAGGACTTGCTATCTTTATGATTTCAAGAGTTATACCTGATGGATTAGCTATGATATTATGGTCAATTTTATTTATTGGTACTGCATTATATCTTAATATATTTAGCTCTGATAAAATCTCTGGAGTATTAGGATATATAGGTAGAGTTTTTGCTATCTTGTCAATGCTTTATGGTTCATCTTTATTTATAGGTGCATTAACAGGAGCTGATTCAATTATTAGACCATTTGAAAAGTTCACATCATCAAGAGCTATTGATAGTGCTGTAGCGGATAAAAAATCTCATCTAGGATATTCTATAGAGAGATTAGAAAAAGAGGTTAAAGCCTCTAGTAAACCTGTAATTATAGATTTTGGGAAAAAATCATGCACTGCATGTAAAGAGCTTGAAGAGATTACCTTCTCCGATAAAAAAGTTCAAAAAGAGTTAGAAAACTTTACTTTTATAAAGATAGATTTAACAAAGAATACAGATGAAGATAAAGCAATTTTAAGCAAATATGAGTTGTTTGGAACACCAAATATTATATTTTTTAATAAAGAGCATAAATTTTTGGGAAATAAGACGCTAACTGGTTTTATAGCACCTAAAAGATTTGCTGAGCATCTAAAAGGTGTTAATTAGTAACATCTATACTCATTTAAGTTTAGATATATTATATCTAAACAAAATAAAAGTAACTTTTATTTTTAAACAAGGTACTTTTAGATATAAACTAGTTACAGAAATTCAATTTAACAATTAAATCTTAAATAACCTTCATTAATTATTAAGTTGAATTTTGCTTATGGAAAAGAATTACCTTAAGTAACAAATTTAAGATTAGGGATAATAGCCAATGAGAATATTAGCAATTGGTTTTAGTGATAGCTACATTAAAGAGCTTCAAGTGGAATTAGAAAAATATTTTATATGTATAATAGATGATGCAAAAGATTTGTATGATGCAACAAACTTTACCGATTTTAGACATTATGAGTTAATTATTATTGTGGACGAGGGCATCAAATACTCTTTAGAGAAGTATGTAAATGATGTTAAAAAGAAAAAAAGTGAAACAAAAATAATTATATTAACAGATAAAATTTCTAACCAAATAAATCTATACTCTCTTGGAATAGATGATGTAATGTGTCATGAAAGTGATATGCCAGATTTACTTGCAGCAAGAGTTCTAGCAAATATGAGAAATCTATTTGGAACAAGAATAGATATAGGAAAACTTGTAATAGATATTACAAATAAGAAAATAAAATATGATGCAAAAATTGTATCTCTTAATGGAAAAACATTTGATATTCTAGCATATCTTGCTTTACGTAAGCAAAGAGTATTTTCAAAAGATGAAATTATTAATGCACTATGGGAAGAACCAGAATATGTAAGCGATAATACAGTTGAAGTTGCTATAAATCAAATTAGAAAAAGATTAACTAGTATTCTTGGCTTTCAGGTAATTCATACAGTAAGAAGAAGAGGATATAAGTTCTCTTACTAAAAATCTCTTTTTATGGATTTGAATTTAGGATCATTTTCTCTTTTATTTATCATATCAATAGTCTCTTCTGGTTCTTGATCAAGATATTTAGATCCTATAAAATCTGATCCAAACTCCAACTTTCCTCCATAAGGATACTTCATTGTCTCTCTCTCAGCTCTTGATAGTTCCATAAAATTATCTTCTATCTCTTTAACCATCGCAGGATAAGCAAATTTTCTAATAGCTATATAACCAATAATCTCTTTTTTTACGTTTAGTTTTGGCTGAATCCATGCCATAACCCAATAGTACCTACCATCTTTTGTTAAGCTTTTTAGATAACCTCTCCATATCTGTTTTGATTTAATTACCTCCCACATCTCTTGAAACAAGCTATGGGGCATATCAGGATGTCTATTAATATAATGAGGCATACCAATTAACTCTTTTTCAGTATACCCCATAAGTGACAAAAATCTACGATTTGCATAAGTAATGATACCATAAGGATCTGTCTCGGAGATAATTAAAGAGTTATGAAATACTTTAATCTCTTCATTAATGGGAATGGGTTTAAAAACTTTAAATTGTGTAATAGTATTAACTATCATAAAATAGTACTCCAATGAATATTTGATGTGATTATAAAAAAAGATAAAAAGGTACCATCTAAGATAGACAATGGTACCTTTGATTTTTATTTACAGTTGCGGTCCAGCCATAGAGTAGTCAAATTCGCTACCACTATCACTATATCTGTCAAAGTTTTTAATAAACATTCCTGCAAGTTCTTTTAAAGTTTTGTTATATGTCTCTTTATCTTTCCAAGTATTTCTAGGATTTAAAATATTGTAATCTTTGATACCATTAAGAGACTTAGGAATAGATAAGTTAAATATCTCTAATACTTCAAACTCTACATTTTCAATAGAACCACTTAAAATTCCATCAATACAAGCTCTTGTATCTTTTATACTCATTCTTTTTCCAACACCATATGCACCACCTGTCCAACCAGTATTAACTAAATATACATTTACCCCATATTTATCTATCTTGTCTCCAAGTAATTTTGCATATTTTGTAGGATGTAATGGTAAAAATGCTTCGCCAAAACAAGCAGAAAATGCAGCTACTGGTTCTGTAATGCCTCTCTCTGTTCCTGCTACTTTTGCAGTGTATCCACTTAAAAAATAATACATCGCTTGTTCTTTTGATAGTTTACTTACAGGAGGTAATACACCAAAAGCATCAGCAGTCAAAAAGATTATATTTCTTGGATGACCAGCTTGAAGATTATCTTTATGATTTTCTATATGCTCTATTGGATATGAAACTCTAGTATTTTCTGTTTTTGAATTATCATCATAATCTACTTCACCAACTTCGCTATAAACAACATTTTCTAATAGTGCATTTTTTTTGATTGCACCAAAAATCTCAGGTTCACTTGCTTCATCAAGGTCAATAACTTTTGCATAACATCCACCCTCAAAATTAAATACTCCATTATCATCCCATCCATGCTCATCATCACCAATTAATGCTCTTTTAGGGTCAGTTGATAGAGTTGTTTTCCCTGTTCCACTAAGACCAAAAAATAAACATACATCTTCGTCTTGACCTACATTTGCAGAACAATGCATCGAAAGTTTCCCCTCCAATGGTAACCAGTAGTTCATCATAGAAAAAATCCCTTTTTTCATCTCACCACCATACCATGTTCCACCAATTACAGATGTTGCATTATCTATATCAAAAGCTACAAATACATCAGAATGAAGTCCATGCTCTTTATAATTTTTATCAGTTGTCTTACATGCATTATATACAGTAAAATCTGGTTCAAATGTTAAAAGCTCCTCTGCTGATGGACGAATAAACATATTTGTAACAAAATGTGCTTGCCAAGCCACTTCTGAGACAAATCTAACACTTCTTCTACTTTCAAGACTAGAACCACAATATACATCAATAATATATAAATCCTTACCTGAAAGTTGTTTTAATGATATATCCAAAAGATTAGCATAAATTGATTTATCAATTGTTCTATTTATATTACCAAGAGCTAAATGCTCTTTTGATGATTCTTGTTCTACAAAATATTTGTCTTTAGGACTTCTACCAGTAAAAATACCTGTATCACACATACTTGCACCACTTGTTGAAATTTTACATTCACCTTTGTTTATTTCATGTGCTTGTAGTTCATTATAACTAGGATTATAATAGATTTTTCCAATATTTTCTAGTCCTAACTTATTAAGACCATTAGGTATTTTATTACTCATAATTTCTCTTTTATTTAAATATTGATAGCAACACACCCGCTGCTACTGCTGATCCAATAACACCAGCTACATTTGGTCCCATTGCATGCATTAATAGAACATTTCCAGGTCTCTCTTCTGAACCAACTCTACTTACAACTCTTGCAGACATTGGTACGGCCGAAACTCCAGCAGCTCCAATAAGTGGATTGATTTGATTATCCTTATCAGAAAATTTATTCATAAGCTTTGCCATAAGTACTCCAACAGCAGTACCAGCTGAAAATGCCAATAATCCTATAATCATAATCCCCATAGTTTCTATCACAAGAAATTTATCAGCAGCTAGTTTTGAACCAACACCAAGTCCTAAGAAAATTGTAACAATATTGATAAGTGAATTTTGCATTGTATCGCTTAATCTATCAACAACACCTGACTCTTTTGCAAAGTTACCAAATGCAAATGCACCAATTAATGGAGTAGATTCTGGTAAAATTAGCATTGAAAGCATAATTACAACAATAGGGAATACAAGTTTTTCAAGTCTATGTACTTTTCTCTGTACACCCATTTTAATTCGTCTCTCCTCTTTTGTTGTAAGCCATCTCATTATAGGAGGTTGGATTACAGGAACAAGAGCCATATAAGAATAAGCAGCAACAGCGATAGCTCCAAGCATATCAGGAGCAAGTCTATTTGCAATAAAGATTGAGGTTGGACCATCAGCTCCACCAATAATTGAAATTGCAGATGCTGATTGAATATCAAATCCAATCGCAACAGCACCAATTAATGAACCAAATATACCAAATTGAGCAGCACCACCAAGGATAGCAGTTTTAGGATTAGCAAGAAGTGGACCAAAGTCTGTCATAGCACCAACACCCATAAATATCAAAAGTGGAAAGAACTCATTAGCTATACCCATATTATAGATAACACCTAGCATTCCGTGTTCTCCAGCCATATTTGCAAGTGGAATATTGGCCAAAAGCCCACCAAATGCAATAGGAATCAGAAGAAGAGGCTCAAAGTTTTTGGCAATAGCTAGATAAAATAAAGCAAATACAATTAGTATCATAATAATACGACCAAGAGATGATTCAAAAGCAGTCATTAATCTCTCTGCATCATGACCAGCAGGTTCTGCCGTCATCTCTCCATCATTTGTATCAAGGATAGCATTGATACCTGTTGTTTCCCAAAAGCTACTTGCTAATTCACCAATTGATTTTGCTTGATACTCTTTTTTCTCTCCCTCTACAGTTGCAGGGGCTTCATGACCACTAGCTTGTAACGATGATGAAGCTATACTAAAAATAAATATAAGAGATAGTATTAGTTGTTTAACTTTCATTATTACTCCATTGTTGCCAAAAGTTGTCCATCAGCGACGGCATCATTTACATTTACATTGATTGATGAGATTACACCATCTTTCTCTGCTACAATATCAATTTCCATCTTCATAGCTTCTAAAATCATAATTTTTTCACCCTCTTTGATACTATCTCCCGAATTAACAAGAATTTTCCAAACATTTCCTGGAGTTTGAGAAAGTATCTCTATTGAACCTGCACCACCTGTAGGAACTGAAGCTGGTATCTCTGCTTTAGAAGCTGTTGTCTCTTTTACTTCTATTGCAACATCACCCTCTGCTACTTGCACACTATATGTTTTACCATCTACTACTACAGTATAATTTCCAGCCATCTCTTCATCTCCATTATTATTTTCGTTATTTTTTCTTACCATTAAAGGAGCTTCACCCTTTAAAAACGCTATACCTTTTTGATCACAAGAAGCTGCAATAAATATATTCTCTTCTGTTGTCTCAAGTCCCTCATCTTCTAAAACTTTTGTCCAATGAGCTATAGATTTATTTTCATCTTTGTCTGCTATATCCAAAGGATTTTCTATTGTTGGTTCAAGGTCTAATTTTTCACTAGCTAATTTAATAATCTCATGGTCAGCTTCTACTGGTGTTTTACCAAAGTATCCAAGAACCATTCTACCATAACCAGGTGCAATTTGCTTCCATTTGCCAAACATCACATTTGCATAAGCTTGTTGCCAATAAAATTGACTTACAGGTGTTACCGAAGTTCCATAACCACCTCTTTCAACCACCTCTTTCATAGCTTTAATCACTTCATCAAACTTATCTAAATTTCCACTATCTCTCATCATTTGAGTATTAGCAGTCAAAGCTCCTCCAGGCATAGGTGAAAATGGAATTAATGGAGATACCTGAGTTGCTTCAGGAGGAACCATATAGTCTCTAAGAGCATGTTTTAACTCCTCTTCATATTTTAATACTTTATTTAGTTGTAAATCACCTAAATTATAGTTTGTACCTTTTGTAGCATGAAGCATTGTTAAAATATCAGGTTGGCTTGTTCCACCACTTACAGGAGATGCAGCCATATCGATACCGTTTGCACCAGCTTCAAGAGCTGCCAAATATCCAGCAACACTTACACCTGCTGTCTCATGAGTATGAAATCTTAGGTGAGTTTCTTCACCTAAAAGTTTTCTTGCCATAGAGACTGTTTCAAATATTTTATGAGGACTTGAAGTACCACTTGCATCTTTAAAACATAAGCTATCAAACTCCATACCACTATCTAAAATCTCTCTAATAGTTTTTTCATAAAAAGCCACATCATGAGCACCAGAACAACCAGGAGGAAGATCCATCATTGTTACTACTGCTTCATGATTTAGACCATATTTTTTGATAGTACTTGCACTATATTTAAGATTATTAACATCATTTAAGGCATCAAAATTTCGGATAGTTGTTGTTCCATGTCTTTTAAATAATTTTGCATGAAGATCAATCATTTCACGACTACCAGTATCAAGCATTACTGTATTGATACCACGAGATAGAGTTTGTAAGTTTGCATCAGGTCCTACAATTTCTCTAAATTTATCCATCATCTCAAATGCATTCTCTTGAAGATAAAAGAAAAGACTTTGAAATCTTGCTCCACCACCAAATTCAAAGTGAGTTATACCAGCTTCTTTTGCTGCGTGTACTGCTGGGAAAAAGTCATCCATAAGAACTCTACCACCAAAAACAGATTGAAATCCATCCCTAAAGGTTGTATCCATTACATCAATATATTTTTTTGCCATATTTATACCTTGTTTTGTTTGTTTTTTCTAAACTCTGAAACAGCACCTATAATTGCTGCTACTCTTTTTTGTTCCTCATCTTGAGAAGATCTTGTAACAGGAGCTACAGGTTCTTCATCTGGAAAGTACTTAGTTACAATTTTAGCCTGAAGTTTCATCACTTCTATTAATACTAATAGAAAGATAAAAACAACACTCATACCTAAAAACATAAATTTAAAACTTTCAGCTACAAAATTAACTTCTTCCATCTTATTAACCTTATTATTGTTTTTTAAATTTTACAAATTATTTAACCCATTTTAACTTAAATCTAGCAATTATTACCGTTTTTTTCTACGATTGTTATTTCTTGTGGCTTTTTTTTCACTATCTAAATTATCAATCATATTTTTTACACTAGAGTAATCATATCCAATTTGAGTTGATGAATTGGTTGCTTCACTATTAATGATAATAGAAATAGCTTTTTTTACAACATCCTCTATACCCATATCTTCTAGGTGTTCTATAATATGAGATATTTTTGGATTTATATCTGACAATCTTATTTTTCTAGCTATAACTTCATAATCATTTGCATTAAGACCAGATTCATTATTAATAGTAGAAAATTCCATATCTGCACCAACCTCTTTTTGTATCCTTTTTAGTTCTCTAAACTCTTCTGTTGATACTAAAGTGATTGCTTGACCTGATTTTCCTGCTCTTCCTGTTCGTCCAATTCGGTGAACATAACTTTGAGGGTCAAAAGGGATATGATAGTTAAATACATGAGATATATCTTTGATATCAAGACCACGTGCTGCAATATCAGTTGCCACCATTATTTTTATTTCAGCTCTTCTATATGCTTTAATAATTCTCTCTCTATCAATTTGTTCAATATCACCATGAAGTCCACCAACACTAAAACCTAAAGCTAAAAGATGTTCACTCAACCTATCAACTTCTCTTTTCATTCTACAAAATATTATACATTTCTTTGTTTCTTCTGTTTCTAAAAGCTTAACAATTGCATCATCTCTTTGATTCTCATCTATAATATAATATCTTTGCTTGATAATATTATTTGTTGTGGCATTTTCATCTACAACTGATATATACTCTGGATTATATAAAATTGATTGTGCCAAATCTTTGATAGCCTCAGGCATAGTAGCAGAGAATAAAAGTGTATGTCTATTTTGAGGGATATACTCAAAAATCTCTTTTATATCTTCTAAAAAACCCATATCAAGCATCTCATCAGCTTCGTCCAAAACCACAATTTCTGGATTAAATACATCAATCTTACCTTTTTTATAAAGGTCTTTTAAACGCCCAGGAGTTGCAACAACAACTTGAACACCTTTATGAATAAGGGCTATCTGTCTTCCATATCCAACTCCACCATAAATAGTTAGTGTTCTTATCCCAGCAAATCTACCTAAATGATATAACTCGTCACTAATTTGAGTTGCTAATTCTCTCGTTGGAGTCAAAACCAAAACTCTATCAACCTCACCATTTGCCAATTTATTTAAAATCGGAAGCCCAAATGCTGCTGTTTTACCTGTTCCTGTATGGGCTTGACCCACCATATCTTTACCATCTTCAATAATTGGTATTGCCATCTCTTGTATTGGACTGGGTTCTCTAAAACCAGCTACTTTTATACCTTTTGCAATATCATTATGAAAATTAAATTCATCAAATGTCATATACTACCTTTAAAAGTTAAAATCTTACAAAAAAAAATTTCTTGGAGATATTAACCTCATTAGTATATCTAAAAACAACAAGAAATAATCTTAAGATTTTGCTATTATCATAAATTTATTAAGTGGCGTTTTATAGCTATATATCAATTGAAGTTTATGAATATCCAAAATATTCTTAACTATATATAAACCCAATCCTAAACCATGACTTTTAGTTCTAAATGGTGTATAGTAATTTTGCAAAGGTTCATCTAATTGTGAGCCAATATTTGTAATCTCTATTGCATTATTAATCACAATTGTAATAGATTTTGTTGAGTTATATTTAATAGCATTATCTAATAAATTTTTAATTGCTAAAGGCAAGAGTTGAAAATCTGCTTGAATTATATAATCCTTTTTTATCTCTATTTTAATATGATTATGTGGATTATCAAGCATCAACATATCAATACTTGCATCTATAATATCTGTCATCTTATAATCTCTTAAATTTGTATTAAAATTTTTGGATGTAATCATCTCTATCTTAGCAAACTCATCAATAAGTAAATTTAAACGATTAAAAATATTATGTAATTTCTCTTTATACTTTTGGTTTATAGTCATCTCTGTTACAAGTTTACCTTTAGCAATAGGGGTTTTTAATTCATGCATTATTGCTCTAAGAAGAAGCTGACGAGAATGTTTTAACTCTTTTATTTTTTGAACTGCATGATGAAATTCATTTGCTACTTGTGCTATCTCATCTTTTTTATCACTTTTACAATTAATATCAAGATTACCTTGTGAAAATGTATGAATTTTATTTTTGAGAGTAGTAAGAGGTTTAAGGCTATTTATAATCATAAAATAAAGAGACAATAAAAAAATTAATCCTCCTATAAATATAATAAGAATTGACGTGGGAAATTTTGGCTTATTCATATTCTCAAAAATAAATATAAATTGATTAATCCTTACAAATATAAATCGTCTTTGTTGATATGATATAGTACTATATCCCATCTCACGCTCTTTTTGACTAAAAAGGTTAATTATATCAATAGTATTTTTTTTATCTGTTATAAGTTTTATATTTTGAGACTGTAAAAAAGATATATCCATATTCTTAGTTTGAAAAAAATATTGATATATATACCTAACAATATCTCTCTCTTGTTTTACTATATCTGCTTTTCTATTTTCAATTTGAAGTTCAAAGGATATATAAGATAAAATTAATAAAAGCAAAATAGAAACCATAAATGTGGCTGTAATCTTGCTTTTAAGAGAATAAAAAGATATCATACTAGCTTATATCCAATTCCACGAATTGTTTGTATTAGCTTAGAATCATCAAGTTTTAACCGTATTTTACTAATTATAACATCTAAACTTTTCCCTTTTATATCACTCATTGTTGTTGATGAATTTATTATTTGCTCTCTTGATTGCGTAATTCCACGATTTTTAATAAGTAAACCTAATACTTCAAACTCAGCAGGTGTGAGAGTCAATGCTTTTTCGTGATAATATATTGTATTAGATTTAATAGTAAATGTACTATTCTCTTGTTTTGGTTTTATCTTTGAGTATCGCCGTAAGACTGACTGAATTCTTGCATACATCTCTTGTGGGTCGTAAGGTTTTGGCAAATAATCATCTGCTCCAAGCTCTAAAGCCTCAATTTTATCATTAATATCAGACCTAGCAGAAGATATAATAATTGGAATATCATATTTTTGAGTAACCTCTTTACATACCTCTAATCCATCCATACCAGGCAGAGTTAAATCCAATATTAATATATCAAATTTCTTTACCCCAGCTGAAAGACCAAGATAAGCATCTTCATAGTTTGTAACCTTCATATCAAATTGAGCAAGATACTCTCCCAGTAATTCTGCAAATTCACTATCATCTTCAATCATTAATATTTTTACCATATATATCCTTCTTTATTATTAAGTATTATGAACAAAAAAGTTAAATAGATAGTAAATTTATGATAAAATCATATTTTAAAGAGAGATAACTGATTTACTCTACCAATTTATATAAATTTTCTATCTCCTCTTTCCAAATACTATCATCAATAGTTTCTAAAATAAGAGGTATATCATCCATTCTATCATCATTCATAATAAATCTAAATGTATCCCAACCAATCTCACCCTCACCTAATGAATGGTGTCTATCAACATGTGAGCCTAATTTAACTTTAGAATCATTAATATGCATCCCCATAAGATATTCAGACCCAACAATTGTATCAAAACTATTCATTGTCTTATCATAAGCTTCTCTTGTTCTTAAATCATAACCTGATGTAAAAGTATGACAAGTATCTAAACAGACTCCAACACGACTTTTATCCTCTATCTTATCAATAATCTGTGCTAAATGCTCAAACTTATATCCAAGGTTTGTACCCTGTCCTGCCGTATTTTCTATCACAAGTTTTACATTTAAATCTTTTGTAGCTTCAATCGCTCTATTCATAGATTCAGCCACCACAAGTAGAGATATATCCTCTGCTTTTGCAATTTTAAGGGTATATTCTGGGTCTTTTTTACCAATTTTTACAAGATGACTTCCTGGATGAAAGTTTAATCTATCAAGTCCAAGTTGATGACATCTTTGAAGTTCATCAATAAAAGCATCTCTTGATTTTATTAATTTTTCCTCTTCAGGATGACCTAGGTTAATTAGATAACTATCATGAGGCAAGATATGTTTTGGCAAAATTCCACTATCTTCTAAATTTCTTTTAAATAAATCTATAGTTTTGCCATCAAGAGGTTTTGCTTCCCATCGTTTTTGATTCTTTGTAAATAGTGCAAACGCTTTTGCATTTAATTCTTTTGCATTTAATGGAGCATTAAACACTCCTCCACCAGCACTAACATGAGCTCCAACAAATTTCATTTTATTTTACCTTTTATTTTTTAAATTTTTTAATTTTGATTAATATATTATTTTTTATATCACGAAAAACTGTTTTATTTCCAACTCTTTCATATTTTATATCATATTTATCATCTTTAATCTCTTGAAAATATCCATCTTTACTTTTAATAAGATTTCTTGAATTCAAAATATCATTAGAAGCAAATATATTTTTAAATCC
>CAYWFW010000063.1:0-6320 GCA_964457735.1 uncultured Sulfurovum sp.
AAAATCTTATACTCTACAAGTTGATTTAAATACTTTCTTGCACTATTTAAAGATTTATTATAATCATTTGCTATCTCTTTGGCTGTAAATATTCTTGCTGGGCTTTTTATCGCTTTTTTGATAATATCTCTCTCTATAAAATTTAGAGATGTTCCAATCTTAGAGCTATTTAAGACTATATTTACCTCTTCAAATTCTCTACTTTTTATCTCAAGGTACTTTAAAAGTTCATCAATAGCACGAAGAATAATATCAAGTTGATAGTCTATAAAATATGTTAAATCATTATTATCAATCTCACTATATAAAAATGATAACCCATACTGTTTTGGGGCATTTTTGAGAAGTTTGCTAATAGATATATACTCAAAATAATCATATCCACTTTTGAGCATATACCAATAAAAGATAGCTCTTGCTGTTCTTCCATTTCCATCAGAAAATGGGTGTTCGTAGGCTATCATAAAGTGTAATAATATAGCTTTGATTACAGGGTGAATAAATATCTCTTTATCCCCTAAATGAGATTTATTAGCAAATTCACAAACCAGTTGAAGTCGTTTTTTAATAGAGTTAAATTTAGGAGGTTGATGTAGAATATTATCATCACTATCACTAATTATAATATCATCACTACTTCTAAAACTACCTGCTATATTACCATTCTCACTATTACCTTTGGTAGCTATTTTATGTAGTTCTAATATCATATTAATAGTTAGATTTTCATCTCTAAGCTCTTTTATCTCTTTCATCAATAGATAATTATTAATTATCATCAATTCATCATCATTTTTGGGTTTTTTATTATTTAATAGCATATCTTTGGCTACTTTTCTTGTAGTTGATGCACCCTCTAATTGAGAGCTACTAATAGCCTCTTCCATCAATAGAGATGATATAAGATAATACTTTTTAATAGAGTTATGTGGGACAATCCCTTGAGATGATAGGTGAGAGATTTGATATAATTTAGCTTGAAGAGTATCGGGAATACAAAATATAAATATATCTCCATTTTTATCATTATAATCTATGGGTTTAGATTTGGAAAACCGTACAAATTTAGTAGCCCACCAAGCCTTTTTGACATCATCTCCAGCCTCTACACGATATTTAAATTTATCCCAATATAAATATCGTCCTTTTTTATCTGTATCTTGATATTTTTGAAGATAATCAAAACTCTCTTGAATATTATATAGATTATACTCAAACTCAAATGGTGCTTTTTCTATTATATTTTTTGCCATAAGACTCTCTTAACTCAATTATTTTATTTTGAGTTATTATAACATATAAATTTATTTATAATCCCTTCCTCTTTGATTACCAGCAAAAAAGTTTCCTGCTAGTCCAAGAGGTACGACGCTTACATAAAATAGGTATCGTCCTAATAATTCGCTCAAGGTAGCACCAATTAATGATATAGTTAATAAAATTGACGCTACTGCTATATTTTCATTTGCTAAAAATAGCAGACTAAACATTGGAAATACTATTCCAAAGGTGATTAGCGAGTGGTATCTTGCTTTTAGATGTTTTTTAAAGTTATTCTCTAATAGATATTTTGTTTTATTTAGTTGATAAAAGTTTTTCTCATCTAAATTTAGATATTTATAAAATATCTGCTCTTCAGAAATTATTAATATTTGATATGACGCCATTAATAATGTGAGGCTAAGGATTGCCATAGTACTATTTCCAAACCCTTGAAGAGTTAAAACCAAGCTTACTAATATCAGCCCTAAATATCCAGAAGCTATAAATCTTTTGGTTGTTGATACTCTATCCCACGATGGACGAGCTTTAATTCTATATATCATTGATTGAGCATATATTCCATATACTCCTGAAATTACAGCCCCTATTATGGATATAGCATTGAATATTGGCATTTCTAAAAAATAAAATATCACACTTCCAATCCCAAAATTGGCAAATATTCCAAGAGCTAACGCCTCACGACTTAGCCACGATTTTCTCCAATTTTTCATAGCAGTATGAGCCAAAAGAGGTCGTCCAAGGTGTAATGCAGAAAGAGGTAATCCAATAAGTGCAGGTAATATAATCAATCCTGCTAATATATAATTTCCTGTTGCAAGATTTGAAAATCCAAATATAGATACAAGTTCTCCCAAAAATAGAGCTACAAATCCCCCTACACTCATTTGAGTAAGAACAGTCATAAAAACTAAAGGCAATTCGCTATGGGCAGGTTTGTTGATATGTTCATCAGCAGGTTTAAAATTTGGCATATTATCAGGTAGTGTATATCTAGTGGTTGGTTTTGTGATACTAATATCAGGAAGATGAGGAGCAACACCCTCTTTTGCCATATCGTTTTTAATCCACTCCTCTTTGTTTACCACCTCAATCTCAATCGCCCCAGCAGGACAAGCTTGAACACAAGCAGGAGTCTCACCCACATCAAGCTTATCACTACACATATGACATTTTGTGACAATACCTCTATCATAATTCATCACAGGTACTTCATAGGGGCAGTTCCAAGTACAATAACCACATCCAATACAAACATCATCGTCGTGAAATACTATTCCATTATCAAGTTTAATATAACTCTCAGTAGGGCAACCATTAAGACAAGCAGGGTCAATACAGTGATTACAGCTCATTGAGTTAAATAGTTGAGAAACTTCTGGAAAAACTCCACCCTCCATCTCTCCAACTCTTCGCCATTTTACATCTGCGTCATTATTATTTTGTTCATTACAAGCCACCTCACAACAGTGACAACCTACACAAGCAGTCATATCAAAATGAAATCTATACTGCTCACCCTCTTTGAGTTTAGGAATATCAATAGAGTAATTTCCACACTGCATACCAGTTTGAGCTTTGTGATTTATAAAGCTATCTATTGGTGAATTTTCGTTATTTAACATATTTCTCTTATCTCCTCTACCGATAATTTACTCAAAATTCTACTATCAAAGGCTTCAAAAGTTTCACCATCTAATTTCTCTTTTTTATAAATATTCATCAAATTTTTTATCTTTATTTTGGCATCTTCTATTGAGATTTTATTATAGATAAGTCGCCCCTCTTTGGTATCTTGTGTCATCTTTCCACCAAGAGTAATATTTACGCCATATACCATCTCTTTAGCATCATTTTTAAACTTTACACCTTGAAATCCAATATCGCCCAAATCGTTTAATCCACAACCTTTAATACAACCAGACCAATATAATCGTACCACTTCATCTTTTTCTAATGCCACTTCACTATTTAGATATTCACAAATCTCTTTTGATATACCTTTTGTTTCTATAATTCCATATTGACAATTCTTGCTACCAATACAGGTGATAAGATTATTAATATATGGAGTATCTATATTTTTATGAGTTACAAAAAATCTATTATTTAAAAGCTCATCTTTTTTATCATCACTTACACCCAAGATAAATAGGTTTTGTTCATAAGTAAGCCGTATATTTCCACTTCCATACTCATCAGATAGATAAGCTAATCGTATCATATCCACACCATTAAAAACTCCAGCAGTTACAATTGAATGGATTGCATTTGTCTTATCTTTGAGTTTGATAAACCCATCAGTAGAGTTAAACATTTTGGTATTAATTATCTCATCTCCAGCAGAACTAAACTCCTCTTTTGCCTCTATTTTAATTGCTTTGATGAGTTCCTCTATCCCAATAGCCTCTATCAAAAAGTGTAATCTATTTTTGTTTCTATTATCTCTAAATCCATACTCTTTAAAGATTTTAATAAGTGCTGTAAAAAAACTCACCACCTCTTTATTATTGCCCAAAAAAACATCAGCTTTGGTAGATATTACTCCAACTTTTCCACCTAATGCTACATTAAATCCATATCTATTATCTTTTTTTGCCAAATAAAAACAACAATCATGCCCCAATATATTACATCTATTAGATAAACTTCCACTAATAGCTGTATTAAATTTTCGTGGTAGAGTACCTATCCACTCATCTTGCCTAAAAAAGACCTCTTGAAGCTCTTTTAATATTGGTATTGATTCTATCATACAATCAGTAGCAACTCCATCAAGTGGGTCAGTAAGGATATTTCTAATATTATCACTTCCTGTTTGATAGGTAGATATTCCAACCTCCTCTAACTTCTCTAATACAAGAGGGAGATACTCAATAGTGATATATCTAAGTTCTACCTGCATTCTTGTGGTTAAATCTAGGCTATTTTTACAATAATCTCGTGAGACTTCTCCCAAAACTCTAGCTTGTGTTGAGTTTAGTTGCCCCCCTGCAATTCGTACTCTTATCATAAAAGAGTTCTCACCGTTCTCTTTTTTCTTATCAAAAATACCAAAACATTTAAAATAAAAATTAAAATCCTCTTTTGTAATATTTTTATAACCCAAAGAGGCATAAGATTTTAAATCCTCCATAGCCTTTTTTATAGTTTTTGTATTTTTAATTTTTTCTATTTGATTTAGTTTCTTATTTCTAGTTTCTTTTGCATCTATAAGTATATTCATAATTTTACCTTGCTTTTTAATTATGGTATTGTAATATATTTTATACATTTTTTATTAGTTTATCTGTATAAATTTTATACAATTAACTATTATAAAAAGTCCATAAAATAGCTATAATCTCATCATAACAACTAGAAATAGTTAAACCAAAGGATATAAAATGGCAGGTTTTAAAGATTTAAAAGGGCAAGGACACGCACCAACATTGTTTATGGCGTTTCTATATTTTGATATGAGTTTTATGGTCTGGACAATGTTAGGACCACTTAGTACAGAGATAGCAGAAGCTTTAGCTTTAACTGGACATATAATGAGTGCAGGAGAAAAAGCAACTCTTTTATCATTACCTATTTTAAGTGGGGCAATACTTAGAATTGTATTAGGATTTGGTGTAGATAAATTAGGTGCTAAAATAACAGCATTAATATCTCAAAGTATTGTAATTTTTGCTCTTCTTAGTGCTTATTTGCTTGGCGATACTATAACTTATAATCAACTACTTATTGTTGCATTGGGTCTTGGTTTTGCAGGGGCTTCTTTTGCCGTAGCACTTCCACAAGCTGGTCAATGGTACCCACCAAAACTTCAAGGTGTTGTTTTAGGTATTGCAGGGGCAGGTAATATTGGTGTTGTTATTGATTTTCTTTTTGCTCCAAAGATTGCAGAATTATGGGGATGGTCAGCAGTATTTGGTGTGGGGGCATTGATGGCGATTCTTGTATTTATAGCTTATGCTCTTAAAGCAAAAGATGCACCATCATCAGTATATAAAGCCAATCCTAAAAAACTTCGTGATTATGCAAAACTTATGAAAGATAAAGATACATGGTGGTTTAGCCTATTTTATGCAATTAGTTTTGGTGGATTTGTAGGATTTGCTGGATATATGAAAGTCTATTTGATGAATACATATAGTGTAGATATGGGTGCATTTGGAGTAGATGTTTTAGATGAGTCAAATGTAAAAGTAATTGCAGGATATTTTGGAGCATTATGTATATTTGCAGGAGCAATTCTAAGACCTGTTGGTGGTTCTATTGCTGATAAAATTGGTGGAATAAAAGCATTATACTTTTTCTACGGAGCAGTTGCAATATTAGTAACTCTTACAGCAACAGTTAAACTACCATTTTTTGTAGCTATCTTTGTGCTATTTTTAATTATGGCAAACCTTGGAATGGCAAATGGTTCAGTATTTCAACTTGTGCCTCAAAGATTTGGTAAAGATATAGGGATTATGACAGGGCTTGTAGGTGCAGCAGGTGGAATTGGAGGAACAGTTTTAATCAAAACTCTAGGGTGGTCTAAAGGAACATTTGGTGGATATACAGAGGGCTTTTTGATATTTGGAGGAGTTGTTATTATCGCTTTAATTGGACTTAGTATGGTAAAAACCAGATGGAGAACTACTTGGGGAGTTCAAGCAGGTGGTAGGATTTAGTGATTGGTGGGTCTTATTCCCACCACTATTTTTATAGATTTCTTATCTTTAAATTATTTATTGTATAATCATCTAAAATGCAATAAGGATATAAAATTGCAAGAAAAAATAAGAGAAGAGTTACAAGATATTCTAAAAAATGACCCTACTAATTATTCAAAAATTTTAGAACTATCAAATCAATTAGTAAAATTTGATAAAGATAGTGTTCGTTTCTCTGTTGATGCAGGGATTATTGACCGTTTAGGCAAAGAGCTTGTTGCGAGACATGAAACAGCTGTATCTGAACTTGTAAAGAATGCTTATGATGCAGATGCTACAAAGGTTCTTATCACTTTTAAGGAGTCATATATAGTTGGTGGGACTTTA
>CAYWFW010000064.1:0-6969 GCA_964457735.1 uncultured Sulfurovum sp.
TATATCGTTAAAATTATTATTATTAGGTTATAAATTTTTTAGTTCAATTAAACTAAATCTTTCTTTTTAAATATCTTAAATCCTAAAAATGAAAATATTAAACCCAAACTAACAGGATATAAAATTGATAATATCACAAAAGCAGTTTGACTCATCAAGTCTAATATATAAAATGCAACTGGTCCCATAACCGTTAATTCTGGGTCAAATAGTGAAATAGCAGCAACTCTAAATATCTCCATTGGATTAATCATTGCAATAAATATAATAAGTTCATCGTTAAATCGTTGGCTCATCATCAATGAAATCATAGCAATATCAATAAATGCTAAGAGTAATATCCATATAAAAAATGCAATTCCCAAAGCAACTTCACTTGATTTTACAAATGATGATATAAAAAAAGCTATCCCTAAGAATGCACTACTCATTGCAAATAAAAGCCCTGTATACAAAAAGAAAATATCCCAAGGGATTGAAGCACCTTTGATTGAACCATAGAGAATTGCCACAATCATTGCAAAAAGAACAGGAAGATAAACAGTCACAAATCTACCTAAAATCTTGCCCCAATAGTACTGTCTTAATGATATGGGAAACGATAGCATATACTCTAAAATATGGTTATCTCTATCTCCTGAAATTGAACGAACTGTTGTAATTAATATAAAAATTGGCAAGATTACAATTGTGATTTGAATATACATAAGCAATAATCGGCTTAGTCCACTAAATCCCATAACCTGAGATTCTGTAACTCCTGCAATAAAAAATAGAGCAATAAGCCCACCAAATACAAGAGAATAAACCAAAAACCATTTAGCTCTTATTGACTCTTTTAAATCCAAAAATGCAATTAGATATAAATTTTTCATGATACAACCTCATCTGATACAATTTTTCCTAAATCCATATAAATTTGACGATTTACAATCTGCTCAACCTCTTCTAGCCTATGAGTTACAAAAAGCAATACTTTTTCATCTTCATTTTGTTTTAAAAGTCTATAAAAATCATCTCTAGCTTTTGGGTCAAGATTTGCTGTTGGTTCATCATAAATAATAATATTACTCTGTTTTGCCAAGCTTATCGCAATCAAAAGCTTCTGCTTCATCCCACCACTAAGTTTAAAAAAAGATTTATTCATATTAGTTTTTATATCAAGTTTCATCTCGTTTGCATAGTGCATTATCTTTTGCTTATCAACATTTGCACTAACACTGACATATTGCATCAATTCAGATATGCTAAGTTTTATTGGTGGAGGTAGTTGAGGAACAAAACTGATATTTTCTAAAACCTGTACTCTTTGCTTTATTGGGTCTAATCCATTAATCAAAACGCCACCTGAATCAGGATGATAATATCCTAATATTGAACGAATTAGTGTGGTTTTCCCTGCACCATTTGCACCCATTAATGCAATATAATCATTCTTTTTAAACTCACAATTTATATTATCTAGTGATATATGCTCTCCAAATTTTTTTGTTAGATTATTTACTTTTATCATATATATTCCTATTGATTTATATTTAACCATTTTAAGAATTCTCTTAACTCATCAAAATTTTTATGAGTAAAATTATAAGGAGACTCTTTAAAAAATGCAATTTTACCATTACTATCATTATTCTGACTAATTTTTCTAATAATTATCTCTTTCATATTTAACTCTAAATATTTACAAAATTTATTCAAGAACCCAATATCATCTCCACCTTCACAAAGGATTAAAGATTTACCTACCATCCTTGAACCTCTAAATTTTGACTTAATTCGTCGGCTAATATTTCATTATCATAAATGATTGTTTGTATCTGATTTTGTTTAGTCAAAAGGTAGATAGATTCTAAAAGTGTAGTCTTCCCTGTATTATTAAATCCTGCAAAAATATTAATACTATTTAATTTATCTATTTTAAAATCTTTAAAGATATGATACTCTTCTATCTCTATAGATTTAAAATGAGAATTATTATCTTCAAAACAAATTTTAATATTACCAACTTGAATATCCAATAATATATTCTTTTTCATAACTACACCAAATCTTTTAATCTAAAATCAAATTTCAGAGCATCGGCGTGGCAAACATCAATACATCTTCCACAAAGAGTACAATCATTACCCATAATATATTCTGTTTTTATATCTTTTTCATCAATCTGTTTTTTATATTTTGCTTTTGTAATCTCTAATACTTGATTTTCAAAACATACATCATGACAAACCATACAACTATCACAATTATCATTCCACTCAATTCGTAAAGCAGAAGCTTTAGATAGCATTCCATAAGTTGTTCCTATTGGACAGATATATCTACACCATGCACGGCGAGAAAAAAAGACCTCCATAGCAAATACAACAACTACCCAAATCAACGCAACGCTCCATCCATAAGCTATCATTCTACTCAATATCCCAACAACATTAAAAGTTTCAAAAACTAAATAACCACTTGTAAATGATAATCCCAAAAAGATAATCCAAAATATATATCTAACTCTATTATCAAAGTTTCTATTTTTAATAATCTTTTTTGCAACTAAAGTGTTATGCCATTTTTCGCCAATTTCACTTAAAATTCCATAAGGGCATACCCATGCACAGTAACTTCGTCCACCAACAAGCATATAAACAATAATAATAGTTGTTGCTCCTATTATCATATTTATCGGTAAATGATATGTTGATAGCCATACTTGCATTGTTGTAAACGGATCAATCATATGAAAGCCCAAAAACCTTGAACCATTAAGAGTTCCCTCAAGCATCTGCAAATCTATAAAAAATGATAAGAAGAAAAATAGATGAATAGATATAACTAAAATCCATCTTTTCATTCTATAACTAAATTTTGTTTTTCCCTCTTTTGTTTTATCAAAAAAAGTTGTCCAAAATGATGTTTTTTTTATTGTTTCTCTATTGTTATATTTATCCATTTTAACTCCAATACATCAATCTCTATTTTAAAGCTTCAGCACGAGCTGGAAACTCACCAATCTCTTTTGCTAACTTTTTAAAATCTTCATCTTCTAAAGATAATAATAGACCTTTCATAATAACATTCTCTTTTCGTCCTGCTTTAAAATCCACCAAATTTTTATATATCTTCTCTTCGCTTTGTCCAAACAATTTTGGTCCCATCATAGCTTTTCCATTTTGAGATCCACTACCATTTACACCATGACAAGATGCACATTTATTTTTATACATTTTACTAACTTTAAACGCTCCAGCATTTCCAGCTTTATCTCTTAGAGCATTAAGTTTGTCATCCTCTTTTTCTCTATCAGATTTTTCTTTTGGAGTTGCAACTGCCTTTGCTTGACCACCCATTGTGTCACCAAAATCTTCTATAACCTTATTATGTTCTCCACCATGATATGCTCCACCTTTATTAGCTGTATATCCCATAAGTGCTACAACAATTAGTGTTGAAATTCCTGCAATTATATTTTTCATTTTTTATTTCCCTAATTTTTTAATTTCTTGGTTAAATGAATAAATCTCATCTGCCATATCTTTAATCTCATCTTCACTCATCATCTTAATCAGATCATTCATTAATGGATTTGACTTTTTACCACTCTTAAACTCAGCAATTTTTTTCAAAATTTCATCACTTGTTTTATCTAATAATGATGGTCCTATAATTCCATTTGCATAATCATTATGACAAGCTGAACATTTAATAATAAACTTTTTGCTTAATTTTCTTACGAGTAAAGATATTTTTACTTTCTCATAAGGGCTTCTAACATTTAGTTGTGCATCAATTAAAGTTCTTGGTTTTACTCTAACAGAAGCATCTTTATTTGCAGGTTGAGAGTTTTCATCATAAGCACTTTTTACATTATAATTAAGATAGTAAGATTTACTTTGAGAGTCTGGTGCAGTTTTCTCTTTCACTTTTATCTCTTTAGCATTTTTATTCTCTACCACTTCAATTATTGGTGCTTGACTAGTCTTCTCTTTTGTAATAACAGGCTCTTTTGAATCATCTCCACATCCTGTAAAAAGTAAGCTAATTACACTTAATAATAAAAATACTTTTTTGGATTTTAATTTAACACTTATCATATATTATCCCCTAAACTTTATAAAATTGTTCAAAACTAACTCTTGGTTTTATTATGATTGATGGTTGTTCTGTAGGACAAACCTCTTGACACACCCCACACCCCGTACATCCATCATAAACCTCTGGTCTAATAATCCCTACACTTGTTGAAATCATCGCAATTGCACTAAGTGGATTTGGCATTGGACACATATCAGCACATAATGTACACGCCTTTCCTTCAAAGCTTTCAAATTTCTTTAAAACATTCTCTTCGTACTCTGTTACATTTGTTTGATTTTTCAGAAACTCTTTCATCTTATCATCATATCCAACAGGGATAGGTTCTCTTTTTACTGCTAAACAAGTTCTTGGATTTGCTAGAACTGCTATTCCCATTTTAATATCAGTAGCTTTTTCACAAGCATGATCTAACGCCCCACTAGGACAAGCTAAAACACAAGGAACAGCCTCACAAGCATAACATCCTCTGATATTTGCATCAATATATGGAGTTCCAACACCATGACCAGTTGTTATATCAGCTAGTTTAATTGAATGATATGGGCATACTTGTAAACATTGACCACACTTTATACATAGGGCTAAAAATTCATTTTCATTTATAGCCCCAGGAGGTCTAAGTCTGTTTTCTGCTTTTACACCCATTGGGCTAAAAACCATACCTCCACCAGCAACAATTGCAAGTATTCCCATTGTAGAGTATTTAATAAATTCTCTTCTATCTGTTTTTAATTTTGCCATATTTATCCTTCTATCCTAACTTTAGGTTTTTCATCTTCCATTATAAATATTGGTTTAGTAAATGGTGCTAATTTTGCCAAAAAATTTAATAATGATATTACTGGAGAACCATAAAAGAATTTTACACTTGGATTATAAATCCATAATTGATCAGCATATTGAAAAACTTTATGGGGAGTATCCCCAATATTATCTCCATTTTTATCAAACCCTTCATAATTATCCCAATAATTACCTACAATATCATTTTCATTTGTTTTTGAACCACGACTATCATTTACAATATCTTCTATATTTCCCATAATAACATTCTCTTTAATGATATTATTCTCACTTAAAGAATGAAAATGTAAAGCCTCAGCATTATATAAAATTTTATTACCAATTATCCAATTATGAGTATCAGGTTCAAATGGTGATCTATCTATATATAACCCTTGTGCGCAGTAAATCATAGTATTGTCTTTTATAGTAAAGTTTGAAACATCTTTAAGTCCCATTGCCATACCAGTTGCTCCAAGAGAACTTTTTATGATATTTCCTGTTGCAATAGTATCCTTTGAATACATAAAAAATATCCCCACAGAATTAAACTTATAACTATTATTTCTAACATAATTTTTACCAGCATACATAAAATGCAAAGAGTATCGGCAATACTCACCATAATTCTCTTCAATTATATTTCCATGGGAATACCAAACAACCATATCTCTTGATTTAATTAATGAGTTTTTTTTCACTAAATTATCGTTACTATACCAAAGTCTTAATCCATCTCCACGAAGACCTAAATCTAAATCTTTAGATGTAATGGTATTATTTGAAATTATGGAGTTACTAACCATTTGTAAATCAATACCAAAAAGACAATCATCAATTATACAATCGCTAATCTCATTTTGCTTACCATCATTCATAGCAATAGCAGAATCAAGCTTATGATGTAAATTACCACTATTTGTAATTCTTAGATTTTTAAGAGTAATATATGAACCATTAGTCCTAATTACTGTGCCATTACCTTCACCATCAATAATCACACCATCTTCTGTGCCAATAATAGTAAGAGGCTTATTTATAACAATTGAACCTTTATATACTCCAGCAGGTAATTTTAATATTGAACCTTCTACTGCATTATCAATAGCATTTTGCAAAATATTAGCATTTAAAGTATTTAACAGAAATAAAACAACTAAGAATAATCTAATCAATTTTAACCTTTACCTACGACTTCTCTGTTTCATTCATAGCTTTTTGTTTTGCAAAAAATGCCAACAAACTTAATAGACTAATTGCTACTATCATATAGAAACCAATTGTTGGATATGAGTGTGTTGTAAATTGAGCGATTTTACCATCTCCAAAAACTGTTGGCATAAATGGTTTAATTTTGAATGCACCCCAATCATGAAGGTTATGTCCAAACCAATATAACCAATATGAATAATCGGCAATAAATAAGATTGGTAAAGATGCAGGAATTAACATCAAATAGTTCAAAATCCTTACATTATATAACATAAAATATATCATACCTAAACTTAAAGCTAATAGAGCATAAATTCCAATCTCTCTCTCTATTGTTCCACCAACCCACATTGGATCCATACCAACATAATGGTTAATTGTGTTCATCTCATGAACTTCACCACTATAACCATCAAAATGAAAGAATACAGGAATACCCTCTGGAAATGCCTCTTTTGGATAGTTTGGAGCTTCTAGTGAAACTGCCCAAATAGGTAAAGAACATGAACCTAATTCAGCTTCACTTTCAATCATCTTTCCTAAATCATTATAAGCCTCTTTATCCGTAGTAACACTTTTATATCTACCTTGAGAATAAAAATTCCATACACTTTTGCTAAATGATGAAACCTCTTCACCTTTACCTTCATTAACCTGATTTAAAACTCCATGAAATGCAATCATTGGAAATGTAAATGATATAGTTAAAATAATTAGAGCTAATGCTGTAAAAATTTTTGCTTTGATAAAACTTGGATGCACAATCTTCCTTTTTATAATAGATTCTTATATTTAATATAACTTTTCGTTACAAAATATTTCTATTTCATTATAACCAACTTATTTTAGTAAAAGCTTGATAATGGTCAATAATTTTAAAAA
>CAYWFW010000065.1:0-6423 GCA_964457735.1 uncultured Sulfurovum sp.
TTTTTAATCTCTGTAGCATAATAGATAATTTTCTCTATAGTATCTTCTAAAGTTTCTACTTTTGTTGGATTAAATGCCACTTTCATAGCAGGAGAAAATCTTTTGAGATCTTTTCCTTCAAATTGCCCAGCAGTAACCGCTATTGTTCCACCAAAGACAATTAAAACCGATGGAATATCTATATATGGTCCAAATCCAACACCACCTAAAACAATTGCGAGAGCAACAAGCCCCCACCCAGCAGCAAACCCACCTAAGGTCGTCTTATCCATAATCTATCGCTCCTTATACTCTACTAGCTTGATACAATCGCTTTGCTTTTGTACCAATTTTTTTAATTTTTAGACCAAATCTACCTTCAACAATTACGGCCTCACCCTCACCTATTTTGACACCATTAACTAAAACATCTAATGGCTCATTTACCATCTGCTCCAATTCTATAATTTCACCAATATCCCATCTAAGAATATCTTTAAGCAAAAGTATTTTAGTTCCTAATCTCACACTTAATTTAAGTTTAATATCAAATAAAAGCTTAAGATTTTCAACTGAATCTTCCCCCAAAAGACTCAATAGTCCAGAATCTTCCCCTGAAGAATGTGCTGATGCATGAGCAGATGGTACTTCAACTACTTTTCCAGTAATTTCACTAATAAAAGGCAAAACTTTATCATCAAATTCTAAAATAACTGGCAAAACATCACCATCAAAATTTAAATTAAACTTATATGCCTCATTTCCACAACCACTACAATCCATAATTTCATTACTAACTGTTTCTGAAGATGACTGACCAACATCATCAAAGTTTTGTGCATTTACAACAGTTACAATACTTCCACAAATATTTGAAACTATTTCATTAGTTGCATCAGCTATCTCCTCGTCAATATGCTCTTTAAGCTCGCCCATACCACCTAGCATAAAATATTCAAATTTTGTTCCGGTAATAGTTGGAATATAAAATTTCCAAACACTATCTCCTGCAGTATCAAAACTAAAATTAACTTCTACTTTGACACATTGATCATCACCAAATTCATCACCCAAAGGCTCAACTGAATCTATATCTGGTTTTTTACCTAATAACTGTTCAAGTGTATTAGATATCTCACTTTTTATTATTTTTGATAAATCTGAAGCCAATTCTCTACCTTTTTATATTTTTATCTTATATTGCTTATCTAAAGATGATATATTCTTCATCTTATCTTTCATCTCTTCAAGCAACATTGCTTTCATTCTCATCATATCATCTGTAGGATACTTATAAACTACATCCCCTTTTTTGATCTTAATAAAAAAATCTTCTGATTCGATATTAAAACCAAAACTAATATTATCAATAATAACTTCATTAAAGTCCTCATCGATCGAAACATCATTTGCTTCTTTATATTTATTATGATCAACGACCAATTCATTAGATTCTTTTACATCTTGAATTTTTTGAATTTTTTCAATATGATTCTCTTGAGCTTGCTCAACTATTGCTACTCTTCCAACTTCCATAATAAACCTCCTAAACTTTTTTCTTATTGTAGCATAACTAAACTAAAAATTAATAAATATTTTACAAATTTTCTAAATATTTATCAAATCCTACCAATTTAAAATCTATAAAGTCATTATTAAATCTATACATAAAATACTTTTTTGCTGTTTTTATCTTCAGAGCTTGCAATAATTGAATTGCAGATAAAAACTGTGCATCTCTATCATTAAGTGTCCTTAAAATATTCTCTATCTCCAATGATGCTATGCCAAAATCCTTATTTTTAAGATAGGCAGCTACCAATAAATATCTTGTATAAGCATCATTTAAATTATATTTTCTAATCAAATACTCTAATGTTGTGATAGCTAATTCTGGATTCTTAGTATGAATATCATATAGAGCTTTAACTCTAAGATAAGCAGGTTTCAAAACTTCATCATCAACAATAAAATTTGCCTTATCCAAAAGTCCTGTTGCTTTTAAAATATCAATATAATACTTTGTAACTACCAATGACCCTTTTAAAAAGATTGAATTTGAATTTAATCTTACACTATCTTGAATCCGTTTAATATACCGAACTTTATTTTCCCCTTTTCTTCTAGCAATTAATTTCATAAGATATACAAATGGATCTTTATACTCTGTTTTTAATAATGCTGATTTTAAATCAATACCTTTTGAAGGAATATTTTCAAGCATCTTAATAGATTTATAAAAAATTGTCTTCTTATATCGCTTTTTGGCATCTGCTATTTTTTTAACAGATTTTGGCTCAAATATAATCTTATAAATGGTTAGACCAAAATAGTGATATAATCCATTTGGCTGTTTGATATTTGCTTTAATATAATCATGATCATTTACAGTTATATTAACTCTTTTAGCAGCAAGCAATGTCATTACAGAATAAAGCTTATTTCCTGGATTTAATTTATAAGCTTTTTTGAAATATTTATAAGCTGTATGAAAATTATCTACTTGAGCATATGAAAGTGCTAAGTTATAATAAATATATGCTTTTTTATTGGTTTTTAATAGCTCTTTCAATCTAATAGCCCTCAAGATAGGATCCATTCTAACTATCTTTAAAAACTTTCTATTATATTCAACCATCTTTTCTAAGGCATCTATACTTTTTTGCTCACCAAATATAAAACCTTTTGATGAATCATAAAATATCTCTTCATTATCTGAAAAGACAAATGGTGCAAAATAAAAAATATAATCAATCGCTTGATTAATGGTGAAATATGATAATCTTTTGAAATATGTATCAGAATTATATTTATATTTCTCAAAATATATCTTAAATGGCAACTTTCTATTTGCTCTAAAAAATCTTTTTTTCTTTTGAACCTTTTCTATGTCATCAAGAAGTTTTTTAGTATTTCCACTCAAAATATCTACATATATTGTAAACCATAATATCTCATCTTGAAGTTTAAGATTTTTTGTAGCACCATTGGCTTGTTCTAAAAATACCATAGCTTTATTATAATTTTTAAGTTTAATATGAAGTAACGCTTTTTTGAGATAAGAAGGCTCATTAAGACTTTCAACTATATTTAATGCTTGTTTATATTTTTTTTCTAAAATATAAGCAGTTAATAAGATTCTTTTTGCATATTCACTAATATTTTTACGATTATTTGCTATTTTAATAATATTATCTAAATATTCGGTATCTTCAGTAATTTTATATAAATAAAAACTTGCACTTAGATATGTAAACAATCCATCTTGATATTGTTTAAGAAGATTTCTTTTCTTTTCATCTAATTTCTTTTTAAGTTTTGGTGATGCTTTTTTGTATAATTTATTTAGATTACCATAATCTTTTTTTATCCTTTTTTCAAGCTTATAAATCTCTTCCAAAACATACTTAGCACTCTTATAATCTTTTAATTTATAATAAGCTATCCCCATATTAAGCAATGAAGGCAATTTTAAAATCTTTGCTGTTTTTTTAAACTTTAAAATAGCCTCTTTATATCTTTCTTGCTCCATAAATAATACTGCTTTATTGAAATCTATCTGCAAAGATATATTATCTTGAAGTTTCTTTAAATTTTTTTGTTCTTTTAAAATATGTGATTGTGATACCATAGTATCTGCAACTCTTGCAGATACTAAATTAACTAAAAAAATAACCAAAATAAAATATCGAAACTTTTTCATATCAAAACCTATGCTATGGCATTAACTTGTGCATAAAGATCATCAACTCTTTGTTGAAGAATCTTATTCCTACCTTTGAGTTCGCTAACTTCTAATTTAGATTTTTGTAAATCATCTCTTGCCACTTGGAGGTGTTGCTTGGATTCACTTAAACTATTGATTGCACCTTTAACCTGTTTTTTATAATCATCTATAATCTTATGTAAATTCTTTATTGAATTTTGTAATTGATTTTTCTCTTCATTAACCCTCGTATAAAGTGTCTTATACTGAGCCATACTTGCATAAAAATAGATTATCATTATCCCAGATATACTTAATAGTATAAAATCTTCCACAGCTTTCCTCCTAAAAAATATTAATTATGATCTTTTTAAATTAATCAAAGTATTTAAAATCTGATCTGAAGTTGTAATTGACTTCGCATTTGCTTCAAATGCTCTTTGAAATACCATAAGATTAACCAAACTTTCACTTAAATCTGCAGTTGATAACTCAAGTTGAGAACCTTCTACTTTTGCAGTTTTCTCATTATTTAAATTGTATATAGGCTCTCCAGATTCTGCAGTAGATGCAAGAAGATTATCTCCTTTTGGATCAAGTCCTCTTTTGTCACTAAAAAGTGCAATTGCAACTTGCCCTATAGCATATCTTGCTCCATCTTGCTTCATACTAATTACACCAGAACTATCAACCTTAAACTCTCCAAATGCACTATCAGAAATATTAAGTTTATCAAGCTGAAGTTGTAAACTTCCTTTTGAACCTGCTTGATTTACTGTAGTTTTTATCTCAAGATACTCAGCACCTGCTCCATCAGATCCACTTCTATCTTCATCTACAGACATAGTATTGTATTTGAAAATTAAATTATAATCAAACCCTACATAATCATCTTTTGTAACTATAACCATCTCATTATTGATATTATAAGCAGTTGTATATTTTGCTAAATCTGTATTTGTATTCCATTTATTAACATCTTGATCTACTGTATCATCTTTTGATAAATCCAATCCAGTAGCTGGAACTGTAACACTTTTATTTAAATCTGGATCATAAATAGTAAGTTTTACATTTTCATCATTATCTAATTTTCCATTAGTAAAACCATTTAAAACACTTCTTTGTGCCCCAGCAACTGCAATTTTAAGTGCTTTACTAGCATCACTTACTGCACTATAACCTGTTCCCATTTGAGATTTAACCATAGTTAAACTCTCACCAAGCCTAGTAGTTCCACCAGCAACTTCTGCTACATCACCTATTTTAAACTCTTTTCCTGGAATAAGAGATTTGATTTGAATGATACCAAATGCTGATTTTGCATCTTGATCTGCTACACCACTATCATTATTAACATCATTTAGGTTTTTTGTCCATTCAGTAAATGTATCACTAGCTTCAAGTGTGTTATCGTCATCAGCTTCAACTACCAAATTAGCCTCAAATCCAGGCAATGTTTCAGATATTTTATCTGCTAATGCTCTATAAGTAGCAATTCTACTTGCTAATAGATTCTCATCTCCAACTGCACCAGCAGTTCCATCACCATCAAGGTCTAATGCAGTTTGATCTTTATCTGTTGTTCCATCTGTTTGTTTCCCTGCAGTTACAGATATAAACTCTTGTGAAATTTTATTTCCATTGATAATTACATATATTTGATCACCTGCTTGTTTAAGTTTTGAATCTAATCCATCTGGAAAATTAATAGCACTTACTTGAGCAATTGATGGCGATGATTTTACATCTGGATCTGATGCATAAGCATCTAATCTTGCTGAATATTCTATAGATAATGCCTGAATATCTGCCATTTTTGAAGCATCAGTTTTTTTTCTAAAACCACTAAAAATATCATTATCACTTTTTACTGTTTTTGTGTAATCTGTCATTTTTGCTGTAATAGTTTCTATTGAAGTTGATAATTGAACTATTTTTGTCCCACCTAATTTTGAATAATATTTAGTAAATACTTTTTGTTCTGGATTAGTTGTCTTAATATCTGAATCGGTAATTTTACTCATAGCCCAGCCTTGTATCTCATTACCAGCTGCATCTTGCAAAGTTCCGTTTTCACCCATTTTAAAGTTACCAGCTCTTGTATAAAGAATTTCTGCCGAACCATTAGTTGATGTATTTTTTACAGTAAAAAATCCATCTCCACTAAGAGCCATATCATAATTTACTCCAGTATTTTTTAAGTTACCCTGAGTAAACATTTTCTCAGCAGCATATACTTTTGATCCTTTTCCTATTTTATCTTGATACATTTGATCAGAAAATGAAATTCTTGATGCTTTGTATCCAACTGTATTAACATTAGCTATATTTGAAGACTCATTATCGAGTGCTTTTTGATGTGACTGAAGTCCAGAAATACCTGTCCAAAGTGCTCCTACCATTTTAAATCCTTTAAAGTTTAAATGTATCTATATTGTAGCAAAATTAAACTTATATTTCTATGAGTGTATTTAAAAATTATAAATTTTATTGATTTAATATCATTTTTTATCCTTGTAAAGGTAAAAAAACTTTTTTTCTAACACATTTATATAAGGTTTAATCTCAACCTCTTGAATATCTTGATGCTTTTCAACCTTAATTACCTCACCAACTTTAAGATTCATAGGAAAAATATTATCCATCCCACTAGTAATTACTTCATCGCCAATATAGATACTCATCCAACTAGGTATATATTTAGCTATCAATATATTTGAATTTTTGTTTTTATT
>CAYWFW010000066.1:0-2689 GCA_964457735.1 uncultured Sulfurovum sp.
TTCAAACTCTTCTGAAAAATCCTCATAATCCTCAAGACCATTTTCATTCTCACTATCATAATACCAATTAAATGCAAGTCCATCTCTTGTGCCATTATCTACAATATCTAATATATCAAATAATATCTGTGTTGTTGCAGAATTAAAATATGTAAGTTTTATATTGATAATTGTTGGGTTTTTGGCATAGCCATCAAAATATTCTCTAAACCATTCTAAAATAGGCTCATAAAACTCAAATGTATTCTCAGGATATGAACGCCCCTCTAACTCAATCAATCCATCAGTATAACTTAAAATAACCTTTGGTGCATTGTCTGTAGCTTGCAAATATATGTCTTCCACTTCAAAACCTTTTATTTTTATTATACAATACTTAAACTAAATTTTACTTTATCAAGATTTCTTAATATAGCTTTTTTGTGATATATTCCAAATAGATGTTTTGATAGCTCTTGTGTAATGATATATATGATATCGATCTTTTTCTATTTCAAGCAATACAAATGAACTAATAGGATAATTTCTAGCACAAATTTCTCCCGGATTAATATATAAAGTATTATCAATATAGTTTGTTTGATAATTATGTGTATGACCAAAAATAACCACATCACTATCACGACTTAAATAATTTGGTATATGCATAAGTTTAAAATTTATCTCTTTAAAAGTAAAATAATAAGGCTCATTAAATATATTGTATTTATCTTTTAGTCCAAGCAAAGAAAAATCATTATTACCAAACACACTTACATATTCGATATTACTATTTTTTAGTGAAATAAGATTTTCTTCTTTGCTTAAATCACCAGCATGAATTAACAAATCAACTTTTAAATCTTTTAACTTATCAATCGCTTTTTGTTGTCGCCCAATCTTTTTATGTGAATCTGATAGTATCCCTATTTTAACCAAAACAATAATCCTAATTTTGTATTAATTGCTATTATTATATAATTTTAATAAAAAAGGTATAAAAATTGGCAATAAAAATAGCTATTAACGGACTAGGTAGGATAGGAAGAAGTGTAGTAAGGGTGATTGCCTCAAGAGATGATGTAGAGCTTGTAGGTATTAATGATATTATGTCTTTACAGACGATGGAATATCTTTTAAAATTTGATTCAATACATGGTAATCTTGATGTAAAACTAAAAAACAAAACTCTATACATCAACAATACAGCTATTGTGACTTTTAATAAATCACATCCAAAAGAGCTTGATTTTGCATCATGTGGTGCTGATGTTGTTTTGGAATGTAGTGGTAGATTTTTAACAACCAAAGATGCTCAAAATTATATTGATAATGGAATTAAAAAGGTTATATTATCAGCACCTTGTGCTGATAATACACCCACTTATGTATTGGGAGTAAATGCTAATCAATATAAAAGTGAAAATATAATATCAAATGCAAGCTGCACTACAAACTGTATAGCACCCATAGCAAAAATCTTAGATGATAATTTTGAAATTAAAAAGGGTTTTATGACCACAATTCACTCATATACTAATGATCAAAATATATTAGACCAACATCACTCAAAAGAACTTAGAAAATCAAGGGCAGCAGCAATAAATATGATACCGACATCAACAGGAGCCGCAAAGGCTTTAAAACTTGTGATACCATCTCTAAAAAACAAGATTCACGGACAGAGCATTAGGGTTCCTACTCCAAATGTAAGTATGGTTGATTTTAATATATTACTCAATAGCAAAACAACAAAACAAGAGATTATTGCACTTTTAAACAATCAAATAGATAATGGATTATCTGATATTATATCACTAGATAACTCTTATAAAGTAAGCTCAGATATTGTAGGTGATTCTCATAGTTCAATAATCCCTATTGATTTAATTGAATTGGTTGATAAAGATATGCTTAAAATTATGGCTTGGTATGATAATGAGTGGGGGTATTCAAATAGGCTTATAGATATGGCACTATATATTAGTAGGTAGTTCTACTGTAATAGGTACTTAGAAATATGTTTTTTAAGTAAAAAGGTGTATAATTATGACACAGAGTTAAGGAAAAGCTATGGAATTTGAAAATATAACGGTTTTATATATTGAGGACGAGGCTGATATAAGAGATGTTTTATCAAGATTTATTAAAAGATTTGCTTGGAAAACATATATAGCACTTGATGGCCAAGAGGGTCTTGAGTTGTATAAAGAATACAAACCAGATATCGTGATTTCTGATATTAATATGCCTAAGATGAATGGGCTAGAAATGGCAAAAGAGATTAAAAAAATCAATCCATCTCAGCATATAATTTTTACAACTGCACATAGTGATAATACCTATTTTTTAGATGCTATTGAGATGCAAGTTGATGGATATATTTTAAAACCAATAGAGTTAGAAAAGCTAAAAAGTAAAATCCAAGCAATTATTTCGACTATAAGTCTTAAAAGAGAGATTGCACAAAATCAGTTGATTCTTGATGAAGTTACTCAATTACAGGATAATATGTTAATTTTAATAGACAACAATGAAGATATTTTGTTTGCAAACAGAATGTATCTTGATTTTTTTAATATTAAAAATATATCACAATATAAAGAAAAAAACATTAAACTCAAAGAGAGATTTATAGCTTTTGATGGTTTTTTGTCGTTTGATGCTTCTGATACAGATTGGCTAGAACATTCAAGTGCTTTAAGTGATG
>CAYWFW010000067.1:0-5366 GCA_964457735.1 uncultured Sulfurovum sp.
TAAATTTTAAATAGGATAAAAATTATCCTTTCCATAATAATTATATGTTATAATTATTTTACAAATAGAAAATTACAAGGATAAAAAATGCCAAAAATTAATAGATATGTAGATATAGATTCAGTTGAAAGAGAATCAAGAAAAGATTATATAGATAGACACTCACCATTTATTCATACAGTAAAAAGTGTGACTGCTGGTGAAACTTTTGAAGTAACTGTAAAAATGGGTAATGAATATACTCATCCAGATAATTTTGACCATTATATTGCTGGAATTTCATTATTTAGTGGTGAAACATTATTAGCAAAAGCTGATTTTATGGCTGGAATGTTAGGTGGAGATGATCATAAAGGTCATGCAACTGTAACATTTAATGTATTAGCAACTGGTAAAAAAATGAAATTGGTAGCTCAAAGTTACTGTACAAAACATGGTGTATGGGAATCAGATCCTGTAGCTGTAGAGATAGTATAATAATAAATTGAGTAGAGATAGAAGTTATAGAGAAAATTCTCTTATTATTAGCAAAAAATTATTAAAAATTGCAGGTCAAACAAATGCAGAGTTTAAACTAATTTCACAAGGCGATAAAGTTCTTGTGGGACTTAGTGGAGGCAAAGATTCTCTTGCTTTAATTCATATTCTAAAACATATACAAAGACATGCTCCATTTGATTTTGAATTTGAAGCATGTACTATAAATTATGGAATGCCAGATGAAAACTATAAATATTTGAGTGAACATTGTGAAAAATATAACATTAAACATACTATATATAATACTAATATTTATGAAATTTCAAATGATACAATCAGAGAAAACTCATCATTTTGTAGCTATTTTTCACGTATGAGAAGAGGTGCATTATATACATTTGCAGAGGAGGGAAATTTTAATAAAGTAGCTCTTGGTCATCATTTTGATGATGCTGTTGAGAGTTTTTTTATGAATATGTTTTATAATGGCACAATGAGGTCTATGGCTCCAATATATAAAACTCAAAGGGGATTTCATCTGATTCGTCCACTGATTCAAGCAAGAGAGCTTCAACTAAGAGCATTTGCAGACGAAAATAAACTTTATACTATTGGAGATGAGGCTTGTCCTGCTATGCTCAAAAATGTAAAGATGCCTTATGCTCGTGCAAATATCAAAAAATGGCTAGAAGATATGCAGATAGAACACAAAGACCTATTTAAGATGTTAAGAGCCTCTTTTAAGCATATTCACGATGATACATTTCTTGATTTTAATCGTTGGAAACGAGATGATTTATAATAATTCAACGCCTTATTAATTAGACTTTTGTATAATCTCCTTAATAAAAATTGTTCAAAATTTATTGTATAAAGGATAAACTATATGATCACCCTAAAAGAGGCGTTAACAAAAAATAGTAAAGAGTTAGAAGAGTTAAAAAAGCAGATGCAAGATAAAGCAGAAAAGAGTGGCTTAAATGCTTATATTGATTTTAATAGTTCAGGAGATGGTATACCTATTCTTATTAAAGATAATATTCAAGTAAAAGGTTGGTCTGTTACAAGTGCATCAAAAATACTTCAAGGTTATATTGCTCCTTATGAGGCAACTGCCATTAAAAATCTTAAATCAAATGGTTTTAGTGCCTTTGGTAGAGCAAATATGGATGAGTTTGCAATGGGTTCAACTACAGAGAGTAGCTATTATGGAAAAACCTTAAATCCTCATAATAAAAATCATGTTCCTGGTGGAAGTTCAGGTGGTTCTGCTGCTGCTGTGGCTGGTGGAATTGCAATAGCAGCTTTAGGAAGTGATACTGGTGGGTCAATTAGACAACCTGCTTCATACTGTGGATGTGTTGGAATGAAACCAACTTATGGAAGAGTTAGCCGTTATGGTTTGTCTGCTTTTGCTTCTAGTCTTGATCAAATTGGTCCAATTACTCAAAATGTAGAAGATTGTGCAATTTTATATGATGCAATTTCAGGATATGATGAAAAAGACTCTACAAGTGCAAATAGAAATGATGATAAAATATACCCAAATCTTGATTCTAAGCGTAAACTAAAAATTGCAGTAATTGATAATTATGTGAGCCAAGCAAATGAAGATGTTCAAAAAGCTTTTAATGAAACAGTAAAAAAACTTAAAGAAGCTGGACACACAATAACTCATAAAGATATGCAAAATACAAAATACGATATTGCCACATATTATATAATCTGTACAGCAGAAGCAACAACAAATCTTGCAAGATATGATGGTATTAGATATGGCTCTCGTGAAGATGGCTCAAATTTGGCAGATACATTTTTAAATAGCAGAAGTGTAGGTTTTGGCGATGAGGTAAAAAGAAGAATTTTACTCGGTAACTTTGTTTTATCTTCTGGATATTATGATGCATACTATCTTAAAGCTCAAAAAGTAAGACACCTGATTCAAAATGAATTTGACTCTATTTTTGAAGATGCTGATTTAATTTTATCTCCTGTTACGCCTAGTACTGCTCCTGAAATTGGTTCAATTCATGACCCTTTAGAGATGTATAAAAGTGATATGTATACAATATCTGTAAATCTTGCTGGATTACCTGCTATATCTGTACCTGTTGGAAAAGATAGTAATAATATGCCAATAGGACTTCAACTAATTTCAAAAGCTTTTAATGAGCAAACTCTTTTTGATGGAGCTTTAAGTATGGAAAATATAGTTAAGTATAAGAGTTAATATCCTACCGTAGGTCGTGAGTCCCATGACTCCGACATATTTAAATCAAAATCTTAAAAATGTATATATCCCTTTGTTTTTATATCTTCACAGATAAAAGATATTTTATTACTATCATATAAGTTTTTATATTCATCATATACATCATCACAATTACTCTCATTGTAATGGATAATAATTACCAATTTATCTTTATCTAAGAAGCTTTTTGTACCATCTCTATCCCACCAGTTTTTCTTATTATCATAAGATTCATAGGTTACACCATCAAAATTATCAGCACCATCTACAGTACTTTTTGCCATACATTTCATATCTTTTTGATGTAAATAATCACACAAAGTATTATAATAATCTATAGATTGATTTTTTGTAACAGATGAGCCATATTTATCTCTAACACTATCATCATCAGCCCAATCCATATTATCAAATTCAACCCATTTTATTCCAAGATTATACATCTTATCAATTCTTGTTTTCATTATAGATATTAGTTCATCACTAATAAGGCTCACAAAATATTCACCTTCCCACTCATCCCAACTTTTTGTAACCAAAAAAGGTTTTAGTTGGTTGTAGTCCTCTCTGTAATCTTCGCCAGTTCCAATACTAATGTAACCACTAACTTGATTATCATTCTCTATCATTTGAGATATATTATTACTATTAATATCTGAGATAAACGGATCAACTAATATATATGAATTTTTTGCCTCTGAAATAATATCATCAATATTATCTGCATCATAATTTTCATTATAGGCATGGTTATATACTGTAATTGCTTTTGATTGAATCTGTGTTTGGGTGTTATCATCTCCACTATTACCACCACAACCTATTAAAAAGCCAACAACTACTAAACTATATATTTTATTCATAATATACCTTTTATTTTTGAGATAGCTTTATCAAGACCAACAACAGAAAGCTTACCATCTTTTTCGATCAAAAATCCAAGATTACGAAGTTTTCTAATTCCATCATCTACCTCAAAATCCATCTCTATATTGTATATCTCTTTTACATATTTTTCAATAGCTCTATCAAGATTCTCTTTTGTCATTGTTGTTTTATTATTTGAAAGAAATAGATAAACTAATAAAGCCTCTTTACTCTCCTCTTCTCCAGCCATATCAATCATATAGTTTAACACACCAGCATTATTATCAAGGCTATGAAAATATAAATTTTTGGCTAACTGTGCCATATAATATGTTTTTCTAAAAATAACATTTTTAACCTGTCTCCATACCACTCCACCAAAAGCTCCAACTGCGATAAGTGCAGATATTGGGTCAATCATTGCTGTGGTTAATTTTGAAACTAGCGTAGCCCCTCCTCCAACTGTACCACCTCCACCAACAACACTTAGTTTAATCTTATCAAATAGTGTCATTTTAACTTTTGTATTTGGAAAAAGCATCTCTAAATCCATTTGAGGAATATTCTTAAAAAGCTTTATATATATATTTCTGTTTGATTCATCTGTAATAAGCAAAGGATTTGTTCGTAAAAGTTTCTTTTTTATTTTTTTTATATCTCCATTGGTTTCTTGTGCAATCTCTTTGGCACGAACAGATAGTTGTTTTGGTTTGATAATAAGAAAAAGCCGTCTATAAACAGGTTCAACTATTGTTTTTGTTTTGAGATATAGCTTTAAAGGGTCACGCTTTATCTCTGTTTGTGTAGATTCTCCTCTAAAATATAGTTCTATTTTATCAAAGTCTTTAAAATCAACGCTAACCTCTACACCATAAGGAGATTTTTGATTCATTGTTTTAAACAACGACTCTTGAGTTAAAGTTTCATAATTTGCATGATTTAACAAAGGGGTAATCTGCTTAAAGAGTAGCTCCTCTTTTCTCTTATATTCATCTTGAGTAATATTAGAAGAGAGTAATATATCACTATCAGGGTTGAATGGTTGATAAGATTGTTTAAGATTTTGTAAATCATCATAAAACTCTTGATAGTAATAGTGATGTATAAGCTTAGATAACTCTTTATACTTTATATTATCCTCATTATTAAAATACTTTAAATATCCTAGCAAAATATCCTCATAGTCAATTGGAATAAATCTCTCTTTTATTGTGTTATCATAATGAATCTCCATATTATCTCCTCGTGTAATAAATTTAATCAAATCCAAAATAGGTTTTTTATAAATAGTGCTAATATTATAAATAAAACAATTGCCATATATCTATTATATGATTTTGTAACTGTAATAAGTATTAAAAATAGCATAGATATAAATACAGCATAAATATCAAAGATATGATTTGATAGAGTAAGTTTTATCGGTTTAACTAGTGATGCAAAACCTATAACTATTGTTGAGTTTGCAATTGTTGAGCCTATAATATTTGCAATTGCAATATCTACTCTATCTTTATATATTGCTAAAACCGTAATAATAAGTTCTGGTAAGGATGTTGCAAAACTTACCATTACAATCCCTATAACCCATAAGTCAATATCAAAATATAATGCTATTGCAACAGCTGATTCAATAATAAAAATTGAGCCAACACTTAATAGTATCATACCTAGAATTATCATTAGAATTGATTGAATGGAGTTTTTATTATCTCTTGGAATATCTTTTACAATATCTACAGATTTTTGACTTTTAAATAAAATACTT
>CAYWFW010000068.1:0-5024 GCA_964457735.1 uncultured Sulfurovum sp.
TTCCTTTGAAGTTTTTTATAATAAATCATAAGATTTAGGTATTTTACACTCTAATCTTTGCTTATTAATTGCTTTATTGCTATATTTTATATTTAAGAACTCTATTACAACAAGGTTCTCTAAATCATCATAATATAGCACTTTTTTAAGACGATTTTTATTATCCACCTCTATTGTATAATCCTTCTCATTATATTTTGCTATATATAGATTATTTTTATGTTTAGATGCACTACCAATAATAGCAGGAAGATTAAATTTATCATCAAGTATATATCTGCTTACTTGTTCTAAATCATAATCTACCACAATTAAATCAGTATCATCAGTACAAACATCTTTTTTTGTAGGTGTTAAATATATCCACTTTAAACTATTTGGTTTAGAAAAAAGTAGATTACCACTGTATTCTATCTTTTGCCTCTTTTGATTTGTAACTGTTTGTTTAAAATCAGCCTTAAAACTGTTGGGTAAAGATATATTTGCATTTAATATAGAGATAAAAAATATGGCAATTAATAAAACTATTTTCATTTTAAACTACTTTTATATTTATCATTTTCCATATATCTCAATGATAGCTCTAAATAACTACCTATATAGTGTATAAAAAACTGAATAAATCTAATATCTTGAGTATTAAATCCATCCTCTTTATTAAGAAGTTGCAAAACTCCTATAATCTCTTTACTGCTATTAAAAATAGGAAAAGAAGCCAAATTTTTGGTCATAAATCCAGACTTTACATCTATTGAAGTTAAAAAATTAGAATCACTATATGGACTATTGACAATTATCTCTTTTTGCTCTTTTAAAGTTTGCCCTGCTATACCTTTAGTGTCATCTATTGTTATAGTATCTATATTATCAGCCAAAGTTGTCCATAAAATCTTTTTCTTTTTATCATGTAAAAAAATAGAACATCTTGAAGCACCTGTAATATCTTTTGCATAGGTTGCTATAAGTTCTATCCCCTCTATTAATGGTGGTCTTGCTATCAGTTTACGCCCAAAGTTAGCAAGTTTTGTATATAGCGTTTTACTATCCATTATATAGCCTCCTTTTTAAATCAACTATACTCAATTTAACTTTAATTAATAAATTCTATCTCATTTTTAGTAAAACTTAGCTAATATACTTTTAATAATATAGTATTAAAGGTATCTTTTTGATAGATAACAGTATTCAAAGTATAGCAATAGGTTCATTTGATGGTATCCATTTAGCTCATCAAAATCTTATATCTCGTGTAGAAGCTATTATTGTAATTGAACGAAATTCAGGAGTTTTAACTGCTGGATATAGGCGAACTAGATTTATAGATAAACCAATATATTTTTATCATTTTGATAATATATCCTCTCTTTTGGCTTCAGAGTTTATAAATATGATTGTTCTTGATTTTCCAAATTTAAAAAAAATTGTTGTAGGTTATGATTTTGCTTTTGGATATAAAAAAGAGGGTGATTGCTTATCACTACAAAAACTTTTTCATTCAAAGGTTGAGGTGATAGATGAGATATTCTATAATGATATATCTATCCATTCAAAAAAGATAAAAAAGTATTTAAAAGATGCTAATATAAAAATAGTAAATAGACTTTTAGGTAGAGAGTATGAATGTGAAGGTATTGTAATTAAAGGGCAGGGGATAGGTGCAAAAGAGATTATGGCAACTATAAATTTAAAGTTCTCTAATTATATCTTGCCAAAAAATGGAGTTTATGCCACCAAAACTTTAATCAATAATCAATATCTACCAAGCATAACTTTTATTGGTCATAGAGTATCATCTGATGGAAAATTCGCTGTAGAAACGCATATAATAGATAAAAATATCACTTATAATAGCAAAAAATGTACAATTAAATGGCTTGATTTTATTAGAGATAATAAAAAATTTAATAGTTTAAGTGATTTAAAAGACCAGATAAAAAAAGATATAGAAATTGCAAAAGATTTGACCGATGAAAGATAATATCTTTAGCAATAAAATTAATAAAAAATTGAATTTGATGAGTCTGTTGCCTTGGTTTTTGATGATATGCTAAGTCGCTCTGTTCCATTTTACAAAGCAAATAGCTCTTTAATTGTTGATTATATTCTTCAAGAGAATAGAGATAATATTAGAGTTTTAGATTTAGGAAGCTCAACAGCAGAATTTTTGCTTGAGATTCACAATAAAATGAGTTCCAACATAAATTTAAAAGGGATAGATAATTCTGAAGCTATGCTAAAACAAGCAAAAGCAAAATGTAAAGCATTTGGAGCAGATATTAACCTTGAATTTGCAGATATTTTAAACTATAATTATAGTAACGAAGATATTGTTATTTCAAACTATACATTACAATTTATCCGTCCAATTCAAAGAATTAAATTGGTGGAAAATATTGCAAAGAATATGCAAAAAGATGGATTATTTATATTCTCTGAAAAAGTGGTTTTTGATGATAAGATATTGGATAAAAATATTATAGATATATATTATAAATATAAAAAAAATCAAGGTTATAGCGAATATGAAATTGCTCAAAAAAGGGAAGCACTAGAGAATGTTTTGATACCTTTTACAATAAAAGAGAATATTCAAATGTGCAAAGAGGCTGGATTTAAAACTGTAAATACAATTTTTCAATGGGCAAATTTTGTAACTATTGTAGCCAAAAAATAATCTGTCATTTTTATTTAAAATAAAATATCTTAATTTTTTGTATACTTTAGATATAATTTTACCATTTAATTTTTACCTTAAAGAATAATTAAGTTAAACAATAACAAGGATAATAATATGAGTTGGACACCAAATAGTTGGAGAGATTTTCCAATCAAACAACAACCAACATATCAAGATAAAGAGCTACTAAAAAAAGTAGAATCACAATTAGCAAGTTACCCTCCATTAATATTTGCAGGAGAAGCAAGAAATTTAAAAAATGATTTAGCAAAAGTAGGTAGAGGTGAAGCATTTTTACTTCAAGGTGGAGATTGTGCAGAAAGCTTTAATGTTTTTAATGCATCTAATATTCAAAATCTATTTAAACTTATACTTCAAATGTCGGCAGTGCTTACATTCTCTGGTGCAAAACCGATTGTAAAAATTGGACGAATTGCAGGTCAATTTGCAAAACCAAGATCAAGTGACGAAGAAACAATAGATGGAGTAACACTTCCTAGCTATAGGGGTGATATTGTTAATGATATTGCTTTTACAAAATCAGCAAGAACTCCTGATTCTCTTAAACTTATTCAAGCATATAATCAATCAGCTTCAACAATGAATCTTTAAAGAGCATTTGCAAGAGGTGGTTTGGCTGATTTAAATCAGGTTCATCAATGGAATTTAGATTTTATAAAAGATCACGCTCTTGGGATGAAATATGAAGAGCTAAGCTCAAAAATAGATATGGCAATGAAATTTATGAAAGCTTGTGGATTAGATAGTGATAGTGCGCCTCAATTAAAAGAGACAAAACTATACACATCTCACGAAGCGTTACTTCTTAACTATGAAGAGGCTCTTACAAGAAGAGATAGTATGACAAATGATTGGTATGATTGTTCGGCTCATATGTTATGGATTGGTGATAGAACAAGAAAACTTGATGAGGCTCATATTGAGTTTTTTAGAGGTATCAAAAATCCTATTGGTTGTAAAGTTGGACCATCAATGCAAGAGGATGAATTGATTAGACTTATTGATGCACTAAATCCAAATAATGAAGAGGGAAGATTAAACCTTATTGTAAGAATGGGTGCAAATAAAGTTGAAGATTATTTCCCTAATCTATTGAAAAAAGTAAAATCAGAAGGTAAAAATATTGTTTGGAGTTGTGACCCAATGCATGGAAATGTAGAAAAAGCCTCTAATGGTTTTAAAACAAGAGATTTTAAAAATATTCTTACAGAAGTTGAACAGTTTTTTGCTATTCATAAAAATGAGGGAACTATTGCAGGTGGTATTCATTTGGAGATGACAGGAGAGAATGTAACAGAATGTACAGGAAGCCAAAGTTGTGCCATTACAGAAAATGATTTAAGAGATAGATACCATACTCAATGTGACCCAAGATTAAATGCAGACCAAGCATTAGAATTAGCATTTATGGTAAGCGAAACACTAAAAGATATTTAAAAGAAGATTAAAAGATATGAACTATTTTTATAATTAAAGTTCCTTATTCCCAAATTAAATTTGGGAACTATATAAAATTTAATTATTTATTCAAATGTTTTTTTAATTCATCAATAGATATATTTAACTTTTTGGCTACTATTTCTACAGATAGATTAAACTCTTTTATCATTGTAGTAGCTGTATCTATAATTCCCTGAGATACCCATTCATCTTTTTCGTTAATGATAGCTTTTTTATAGCCTAGTGAATAGCTAGGTAAATCTTCCATTTTGACTGTTCTTAACATCTCTTCTGCCTTTTCTAATTTATTTTTCAGGTCTCTATTATCTGATAAAGTCTCTAGCATAAGCATATATTTACCCAATTGATGCTCATCATCTTTGGTTAGTTGAGCTAATCTTTGAGTGATATGAATAAGAATTTCAAGCTCATCCCTACCTTTAAAATCACATAAAATACTTAAGACTAATGCATCAGGTGTATCTAATGCAATTAACTCTTCACAATCAATATTGTGCATATCAATAATTGTATAACTATAGTTTAGATTTTTATCAACTATATTATCTTTCATAGATAACTTTGCTTTACCAATATAGATAATATACTGCTTTAGTTCAAGATTGTTAAATTCCATTTTGATGTCATTATAATATCTTAACATTCTTCGTGGCATTGTTTTGTCGTTATTGTTTTGAATCTCTAGGTGTAAAATCTGCTCCACATTATCAATCTTACACTTTGCAACAATATCAGCCTCTCTTTTTTCCACCCTTTTTAGCTCTTTATCCACAAATTCAACATCTGTTATCTCTAAATTAAGCAGATAGAGTGCAATATCTTCTGTAATTGCAGTGATTGCTTCCTTGGTTGTAATATCTTTTTT
>CAYWFW010000069.1:0-5478 GCA_964457735.1 uncultured Sulfurovum sp.
AATCAACTATTTTAAATAAATCATTCATTACTTTATCACATTTTTTACCAAAAAATTCCTCTCCATCTTTATTCTCAAAAAATTCTCTAATATCAATATCTTTACTCAATAAGTTCAAATCACTAATATCTTTATAATAACTAAATACATCATTTATAGAATACTTTAATTCTTCACATTTACTATACAATAGATTCCATTGCTCTATAAATTTATCACTCTCAGACCAACCTAAAGCATCAGAAAAAAGTCTAGCCTTTAAAATATCAGAAGTAGATAGATTTATTCCTCTATTGTTAATACTTTGAAATACTTGAAGAGCATTTTCTCTTGCCATTTTTTTATCACTGTTTTGTGTTTGAATTGGTAATATAGAGATATTATCAAGTAAGAAATCAGAAAAATCCAGTAGTTTATTCTTATCTGAGCTATTTAATTCATCTAATTTTTTATAAAAATAACATATATTTATTTTAAAGTTATCATCTTTATATTTATCTATTTCACAATTTTGATTACTAAATTCTAATTCCAAAGCATCTTTTAGAAATTGTGCATCTCTATCTTGAAAAATCATAGTTTGTAGTTTTGGCTCTTTTCTCTCTCCTGTTCGTCTATCAAGTTCCCATATAGAGTTCTCTAGTTTCTTATTATTCTTATCAAAAAATAGTAAAGCTTTTATTAGTAGTGTAAGTGTTGTAAGTCTCTGTTGTCCATCAATAACCTCTAATTTTCTTTTATCTTCAAGACTTGAGGCAAGAACAATATTACCCAAAAAATATCCATCTCTATTTTTATCTTCAAAAGCTTTAAAACAATCATCAAATAACTCTTTACAGTGTTTTTTTGTCCATGAGTATGGTCTTTGATATGGAGGGATAACATACTGATTTTTATCACCAGTAAATAAAGATAAAATTGATTTCTCTTCTGCTTTTAATTCTAATCCCATTACTCATCACCCATCACAACATCAACACTATTCTTTACAACCACATTTTGCTCCTCATACCACTTTGTAGATGATAATTTAGGAAAAACTTCTAACATTATTTCAAGTGGTGTACTATCTAAAGTATTTGAATTTTGAGAAATCTTCCAACCACTCTCTTTGATGATATATGAGAATATTTGATTTATTATTTTATATTGTTTATCTTGCATCTCGCTATTTTTTGATTTTTCACTCTTGATTATAGATTTTATTAAGTTTTTTCTTATATCTCTTGAGTATGTTGATTTGATGGTATCTATAATCTCTTCTTGTTTCAATTTTTATCTCCACTTTTATATTTTTCAAATTATACATTACTTTTGATTAGATATTAGGATTTACTAAAAAATAACTCAATATAGTTTTAAAATAGCAAAGACTCATCCATCTCATCTGGTACTTTTATATCCATTAATTCTAATACTGTTGATGCGATATTACTAAGTCCCATATTTTCTTTAAGTTTTGTAACTCCATCAGCTAACACAAAACACCAAACCTCTCCAACTGTATGATTTGTTAATATATTTCCATTAATATCTTTCATCTCCTCGCAATTTCCATGGTCGCTTGTGATAATAACTGCATAATTTTTATTTTTAGCTTGATTAATAATCTTTTCTAACTGAGAATCAACAGTATTAACCGCTATTTTGGCAGCTTTATAATCTCCAGTATGACCCACCATATCACCATTTGCAAAATTTACAACAATAAAATCATAGTTTTCACCCATAGCTTTAATTACACCATCTCCAACTTCATTAGCCGACATCTCTGGTTTCATATCATAAGTTTTAACATCAGGAGATGGCACAAGAACTCTGCTCTCTCCAATCATTGGGGTTTCAACTCCACCATTAAAGAAAAAAGTTACATGTGCATATTTCTCTGTTTCTGCTGTATGCAATTGAGTAAGTTTATTTTCGCTAATAACTTCAGCAAGAGTATTTTTTGGTGTATTTTTTGTAAATAAAATAGGATAAGTAAAAGAGGCATCGTATTTTGTTAAAGTTGCAATATTTAACTTTTTATATTCTCTTGAAAAATGATTAAAATCTTTTGAACCCAAAGCTGTTGTAATCTCTCTTGCTCTATCACTTCTAAAATTTGCAATAATCACACTATCGTTTTCTTGCATTCCATCATAATTTTCAAAGGCAATTGGCTCAATAAATTCATCAAATTCATCTTTTGCATAAGAGTTATCAATATAATTATTAATAGTAAGTTTAGTTTTTGGATTAGCATTTGCAATTGCGTTATACCCTTTTTCCACTCTATCCCAACGATTATCTCTATCCATTGTATAAAATCTTCCACCAACTGTTGCAATTGAAATATTATTATTACATATATTTTCTATTTCAGATATATACTTTTTTGCCGAAGAGGGAGATACATCTCTACCATCAGTAATCAAATGCAAAAATACTTTTTTATCTCTATTATCAGAGAGCTTTGCTAAACCTATTATATGATTTATGTGGGAATGAACTCCACCATCACTTAATAGTCCTATAATATGAACTCTCTTACTCTTTGATAAAGTATCATTTAAAGCTTTATTCTCTTCTATACTTTTATCTTCTATAGCCAAAGATATTTTTACTAAATCTTGATACAAAACTCTACCACTTCCGATTGTCATATGTCCAACTTCCGAATTTCCCATTTGACCTATTGGCAATCCAACGCTAAGACCATGCGTAGAAATTAATGTTCGTGGAGTAGTTTCAAATAGTTTATCATAAGTTGGAGTTATTGCATCTTTAAATGCGTTACAAATGCTATCAGGTTTACATCCTATTCCATCTGTTATAATTAATACTGTTTTTTGCATATTTTTCCCATTTTTTATTGTTAATTTTATTGAAATAATAGTAGAATACCACTTATTAACTTATTAAAACTAAAAAGAAGCCCCTATGTTATATGAACTTTACCTATTATTAGATTTTAACTTACTTCAATACTCTACTGTTAGAGCAGGAATTGGATTTATTATAGCTTTTATCCTTACAATATATCTTATGCCAAAATATTTAGCATGGGCAATTGGCAAAAATGCTAATCAGCCAATTAGTAAATATATCCCAGCTCATGGTTCTAAAGCTAAGACACCTACAATGGGTGGAGCTATATTTATTTTTGGTACAGTTATAGCATCATTATTAACTGTAAATTTATCAAATCTATATGTTCTTGGTGGACTTTTTACAATTATAGGATTTGGATTTGTTGGATTTAAAGATGATATAGGTAAAGTTTTAGCAGGAGATAATCTAGCAGGTTTATCTCCAAAAGAAAAACTATTCTATCAACTAATATTTGGATTAATTATCTCAATATTTTTAATTGTTATTGCCAAATTTCCTACCACCTTTTATGTTCCTTTTGTAAAAGCTCCTCTTTTTGATATGGGATATTTTGCTATCCCTTTTTGGGTTTTTATATTTTTAGCTACATCAAATGCTGTTAATTTGACAGATGGATTAGATGGATTAGCTACTGTACCATCTATTATTGCTTTTGCTACGCTAGGACTTATTATATACGCTACAGGACATGCAATCTTTTCTGAGTATCTATTAATTGAAAATATCAAAGGGGTTGGAGAAGTTACAATTATAATTGCTAGTTTTATTGGCTCTTTACTTGCCTTTTTATGGTATAACTGTTATCCTGCTGAGGTTTTTATGGGAGATACAGGTAGCCTATCTTTGGGTGGATTTTTAGCATATTTGGCAATTATTGGAAAGAGTGAAATTTTACTAATTTTAATTGGTATTATATTTGTTATAGAGACAGTTTCAGTTATATTACAAGTGGGAAGTTATAAGATACGAAAAGAGAGAATATTTTTGATGGCACCTATTCACCATCACTTTGAGCTTAAAAAATGGGCAGAAAATAAGATAATTGTAAGATTTTGGATGATTAGTTTTATTGCTAATATTTTAGCTTTAATATCATTTAAGATAAGATAAAAGGAAAAAAATTGAGAATATTAAGTGGAATACAACCAAGTGGAACTATACATATAGGTAACTATTTTGGAATGATAAAAAAGATGATAGAGAGTCAAGATGATGGAGAGTTATTTGCATTTATTGCTTCTTATCACGCTTTAACAAGTGTAAAAGATAAAGAGTTTTTGCAAAGAAATACTTTTGAAGCAGCTGTAAATTTTTTGAGTCTTGGGATGGATCCAGAGAAATCAACATTTTGGGTGCAAAGTGATGTGCCAGAGGTTTTGGAGCTTTATTGGATTTTATCAAATCATACTCCAATGGGATTACTTGAAAGAGGACATAGCTATAAAGATAAAACATCAAAAGGGATAAAAGCAAATCATGGATTATTTTCATATCCTGTTCTTATGGCTGCTGATATTTTACTATATGACAGTAATATTGTCCCTGTTGGAAAAGACCAAATTCAGCATGTTGAGATGACAAGAGATATTGCAAATACATTTAATAACGCTTATGGTGAAATTTTAACAATGCCTGAGCTTAAAGTTGATACAGATGTTCAAAGTGTCCCTGGAACTGATGGTGCAAAGATGAGTAAAAGCTATGGAAATACGATTGATATGTTTGGAAATAAAAAAGTTATCAAGAAACAAGTTATGAAAATAATAACAGATAGTACTGTTCTTGAAGAACCAAAAGAGTGGGCAAATTGTAATGTTTATACTCTTTGTAAATTGTTTATGAATGATTCTGAGTTATTAGAATTACAAAATAGATATGAGACTGCTGGTGAGGGATATGGACACTTTAAGCTTACATTATTAAATAAAATTAATGAACACTTTGCACCTTATAATGAAAAAAGAGAATATTATTTGAATAATCCAAATGAGGTTAAAGAGATATTAGCTCATGGAGCATCTAAAGCACAAAAGATAGCAAAAGAAAAAATGAGAATTATTAGAGATGCTGTAGGTTTAAGTTATTAAAGTTTATGATTGATTATTAGAATCTTAAAATTATAATTATTTTTCTCTTTTAAATTGGTAAAAATGCTATTTTTATTATATTTTACTTTGGAATAAAGTAGATAACAGTTTCAAAAATACCCTGCATATAGTGACGGAGATATATTTTATATTCGCTATCTATAGATAGGATTTTTTGAGGAATTTTATACCAATCTTCTGCTTTATGATATATACAAATTGCTAAAATTGGTTTATATTTTTGAATTGTTTTAACTGCTCCATCAATCGCATCTTGTTCTGCCCCTTCAATATCAAGTTTAATAAAATCAACTTTCTCTTTACAAATATTATCTATTGTATCAATATTAATAGCTTGAAAATTATGATTACAGTTATTTTGATTATCTTGTTTATCTAAAATCTCTATTTTCTTAGAGCCTAAACCACAGTTTATAAATTCAATATTATCTATATGAGCAAAATCTCTTTTTGCTATTTTAATATGCAAATTACTTGGTTCAATTAGGTAAATCTT
>CAYWFW010000070.1:0-6038 GCA_964457735.1 uncultured Sulfurovum sp.
TTTCTTAAAATTAGAGAGATAAAAAGAAATACATTTGAAATAACAAATAAACGACTAAAAATGAAAGTTTTTAAAAATAATAGATTTATAACATCAGAGGTAGAACTTTATAATGTTAAGCATGTAAATTTAGAAGAGAAAAAAAATGGAAAAGGCTATTTAATCTTTGTCACAAATAGTAATAGATTTCCTGAAATTAGATTTCCATATATGAAAAAGCCATCTATTTTGCACGATAAAGTAAGAGATATAGTTGAAGAGTTAAAACTTGAACGAAATAAGATGTTTAGTGCAAAAGATCTTAAAAATTTAAAATAAGAGATTAATACTTTAACCAATTAATAATCTTACTTACTGTATTATATAATAATTTTTTTAAGAGTATAAGGGTTAAAATATGGCAGTAAAGATTGCAATTAATGGATTAGGAAGAATAGGTAGATGCGTTACAAGAATTATAGCTGATCGTGATGATGTAGAGCTTGTAGCTGTAAATGCAAGTGATAGTTATGAGATGATTGAATATGGCTTAAAATATGATAGTGTTCATGGTAAACGAGAAGATATAAAAATAGAAGATGGTTATCTATTTATAGGTAATGAAAAAGCAAAAATTCTTAGTGATAGAGACCCTGCTAAATTAAATTTTGTTGATTATGGTGCTGATGTAGTACTTGAATGTACAGGTGCATTTTTAACTTCTGAATCTGTTCAAAGTTATCTTGATAATGGAATCAAAAAAGTTCTATTTTCTGCTCCTGCAAAAGATGATACTCCTACATTTGTTATTGGTGCAAATGAAAACCTATATAATGGTGAAAAAGTTGTTTCAAATGCAAGTTGTACAACAAATGGATTAGCTCCTGTTGTCAAAGTGCTTGATGATACTTTTGGAATTGAAAAAGGTTTGATGACAACAATTCATAGCTATACTGGTTCTCAAAATATTTTAGATGGTAAAAATAAAAAAAATCCACGACTAGCAAGAGCTGGAGCGATTAATTTGATTCCAAGTACAACAGGTGCTGCAAAAGCAATTGGAAAAGTTATGCCTCATCTTAATGGAAAATTAAATGGTCAAAGTATCAGAGTTCCAACTCCAAATGTATCATTAGTTGATTTAACAATTGAGCTTAAAACAGATGTAACAGTTGAAGATGTCAATAATGCTTTTATTGAGGCAAGTAAAACAACTCATAAAGGAATTTTATCAGTTGATACAGAATATAAAGTATCTCAAGATATTCAAAGAGATGAACATAGCTCAATCGTGCCACTTGATACAACACAAGTAATTGGTGGGAATATGGTTAAAGTATTAGCATGGTATGATAATGAGTGGGGATATTCTGTACGATTAGTTGATATGGCTATCCATATATCTAAATAAGAAAGAGAGTAAAAATGAAATTACTATTAAGTATAATAATCTTTGTATCTATAAGCTTTGCTTCTGAGGTAACACCTTTTGAGGCACAAAATAATTATATTATGGATTATTCAAAAACAACAAAATGTTTGGTCAGAAATATTTTTATCTATAAAGAGCCAAGATGGGCTGTTAAAATCATTTTAAAGAGTGGAAAAAAAATCTTTTTTTCAAGTCCAAAATCTATGTTTGAATTTTATCATAGACCAGGAAGATGGTTTGATATTGGAGTAAAAAGTGAAGATGACTTTAAAGATATTATTATTACAGATTATCAAACAATGAAACTTGTTGATGCAAAAAAAGCTTTTTATATCTATGGGAGCCGTGTAACTTCTATTGCTGGTGATGATTTGGTAGCTATTGAAAATGAGAATGATGCTAAAGAGTTTGCTAAAAATCATAATGGAAAAAGAGTATTAAGATTTGACCAAGTTAGTGATGCTTTAATTAGATTAATCAATGGAAGGATATAGTATGAATAATAAGATAATCATAGATGAAGAGATAGAACTAGACCCTAAAAGATATATTGTAAGTGAAACAGATGAAAAAGGTAAGATAACATTTTGTAATGATTATTTTATTGAAGTTTGTGGATATTCTAAAGATGAATTAATAGGTAAGTCACATAATATTGTAAGACATCCTGATATGCCACGCGTTGTATTTAAGCTTTTGTGGGAAACCATTAAACAGGGTAAGAATATCAATGCTGTTGTTAAAAATCGTTCAAAAGATGGCAGATATTATTGGATTTTTACAGAATTTGAGATACGAAAAGATATTGATACTGGTAAAATTATTGGTTATCAAGCATCAAGAAAATCAATTTCAAAACATGTAATAGAGATTATTGCCGATTTATACTCTAAACTATTAGAGATTGAGAAGAATGAAGATATAGAAGCAAGTGAGAAGTATTTAATCACATTTTTAAAAGATAAAGGTGATGATATAGAATTTTCTACAATTATGGAAGAGATACATAGATTTTATTAAGAGATATAGAATAAAAAAAGGAAAATAATGAGTTATGAGATTACAAAAGTAGTAAAAGGTGAAAAAGTCAATTTTAAAAATCCAGCTAAAGAGTTTTATAAGGTATTAGGTTTTGATGGGATGCAGAGATTGATGTATAATTTTTATGATAAGATTTATGAAAGTGAAATCGCTCATTTTTTTCCACAAGATGAAGATGAATTTAATGAGATTAAAATCAAAAATACAAAGTTTTTTATTCAAATTTGTGGTGGTCCAAAAGTTTATGAAGATGAAGCAAAAGGGATAGAACTTAATGAATATATGGTAAGGATTCATGATGATTTTTCTATTACGGAGAAATCAAGATATGAATGGTTGGGTACAATTGAAGAAGCATTAAGAGAGTGTGATGAAGTTTCTCAAGAGTTAAAAGATGATTTTTGGAATTATTTAGAAAATTTTTCTAAACTTACAGTAAATACATTTAGTGACCAATCTAAATATTATGCAAGTTTATAATAGATAAAATATGGCAAAAAATAAAGGTTTTATCAAGTTAAATACAAAAATAAGAGATTTCTTTGGAGGAAGAGCATTTGATGAGGGGATTGCTGATGTAGATGATATGAGTCTTAAAGATATTATATCTCTTTTGGAGATTCCCCCTATAAATGATAGAGATGAGATTATACGAACTTTAAGAAGAGTTTGGAGCGAAGCTGAATATAAAAGTAGAGCAATTATTGTTAAATATCTTACAGAGAATCTTCCTAAATCTAGCGTACATAAAATCCAAACAGATAAGAAACAGATATTTTTTGCTGATAATTCAGAGAAAGTTCTGAGGCTTTTAGGCTCTGTAACTCATACAAAACTTGAATCAAATAGGGTGGTAGAGAGCTTTAAAGATTTTAAAAGTTCAAAAATCACACTAGATAAAATAAAAAATAAACTTATATATATTCGGCTTCAATCAAAAAGAAAAAAAATAGAAGATAAACTAGATATTGAATTTAATAATAGTGGTAATATTCAATTTTATAGCTCTTATAAATTTGATATTTTTGAAGAGATTTTTCATAAAGAACTTTTAAGCAAATCTCATAATAAAGATATTGATGATATTTTGAAAATGGAGATGGTTCACTCTTTGTATAAGCTTGAAGATATAAAATATGAGACTATCTCTAATAAAGAACAAGAGATACAAGAATTTTTAAACTCTCTTGAGAATCATAGATATTTATCTAAACTAGAGATTATAAATAGCCTAAAAAAAGCACCTATAGATAGTGATTTATATCATATCCCTTTAAGTAAAGATATAGTTATTAGACTTCTTGGAACTGGTGCTTTAGCTCCAGCTTTTGGTGAGACTCAAGCCATCACTTCTGATGAATCTTATAAAAAATCTATAAAGCTTTTGGGTGATATTAAAATTGATTTGAATAATCAAATCACTAATACAAAAGAGTGTGAATATAAACTTTTTAATACTCTCTTAAAATTTAAAATAGATATATCATATACAACTAATTTTATCTATGGATTGATTTGGAGAGGTAGTGATTTGCCTTTAACTTATGACTTTGACTCTGTTTATGAACAAAAAACAAGAGATTTTCTGATAAGTATTAATGCTCTTAAAGAGCAGATGATAAAGGAATCAAAAGGTCTAACTTTAGATGATTATGTAATAGATAATTTTATATTAGAAGTGGTTCAACCAATTATTTTAAGCACGGCAACCTTAAAAATAAAAGAGAAATACAAACGGACAATATTATATAATTTTAATGAGTATATTAAACCATTTAAACTTCAAAAACTTAGAGAAGAATTATTAGCAAATAGCATTAAAGATTTTAAAAAACTATATCCCCTTGCAAGAGAACTTAATCGTGAAATTATCTTTCATGTTGGAGAGACAAATAGTGGTAAAACCTATGAGGCGATGGAGTATCTAAAAAATGCAACCACAGGATATTATCTTGCACCACTACGATTATTAGCTCTTGAGGGTTATGAACTTCTTAAATCAAAAGGTGTTAATGTATCGTTAATTACTGGCGAAGAGGAGATTATAGATGAAGACTCCACTCATATATGTTCAACAATAGAGATGATAAATAGCTCTGTAGATGTAGATGTTTGTGTGATTGATGAGATTCAGATGATAAGTGATCGTGATAGAGGTTGGGCATGGGCAAATGCACTGATTGGTGCTCCTGCTTCAAAGGTGATATTAACAGGTTCGCCTGATGCACTTGAAGCAGTTAAAGAGATATGTGAATATTTGGGTGAAAAATTAACGGTCAAAGAGTTTTTTAGAAAAAATGAACTTAGAGTAATGACCCATCCAACCTCTTTAGATAGAATTGAAAAAGGGACTGCATTAATCTCATTTTCAAGAAAAGATGTTTTATCTTTGAAACAACAATTATCAACTAAATATGATGTATCAGTAGTTTATGGAAATTTATCTCCAGAGGTAAGACGAGAAGAAGCACGAAGATTTAGAGATGGTGAGAGTGAAATTTTAGTCTCAACCGATGCTATATCTATGGGTTTAAACTTACCCATCAAAACAATTTTATTTGCTAAAGATAATAAATTTGATGGATTAAGAAGACGAGAGTTAAAAAGTTCTGAGATATTGCAAATTGCAGGAAGAGCAGGACGATATGGACTAGAAGATATTGGATTTGTTGGTGCATTAAGCTCATCTGCTTTGGCTCATATATCATCAGCTTTTAATGATAAATCTATTACACCACTGAAAGCTCCATTTAGTATTATGGCAAGTTTAGAACATATATTATTGATTTCAGAGATTCTTGATACTCAAAATTTATTAACAATCTTAGCCTTTTTTGCCGATAATATGGAATTTGAAGGTCCTTTTGTGGCTGCAAATATAGATTCTATGCTTGAGATTGCAGAGATTGTTAGTGAATATGAACTAGATTTAATTAGTACTTATAATCTTTCATGCGCCCCTGCTAGTATATCTTCGCCATATATTGAGTCTATTTTCAGAAGATATATAAAAAGTATTGAGATGGATAAAAAGGTTAAATATATTCCACCAAGAGCATTGCCATCTTTTGCTATTACAAATGAGATGATGCTAGATGCCGAAGATAGAGTTCGTGAAATATCTTTATATTTGTGGCTATCATTTAAGTTTCCTGATAAATTTGAAGATACACAAGAGGCTATACAATCAAGAGTTAGATTAAATCAATTTATAGAGGAATCTCTTAAAAAAGGTGGACTTAGCAAACGATGTACAAAATGTAGCCAAAATTTAGATTTTTCATATAGATTCTCTATTTGTGAGAAATGTTTTAATAAGCGAAGACGAGGACGAGGTAGGTATCGTAGATAGTTATATTTTAAATTCCGTGTCAAGCACGGAATGATAGATATTTAATATTATTGACTGATGTTACGCACTTTGTATAAACATTTATAATTATCTATATTTTAGAGTACCCACAAGAGGATAGCCTAATGCCAATGAAATAAGAATTTTTAATATAATATTTTTGTGGGTTTCACCCACCCTACGGCAAAAAACCATTAGTAGGGTGGGTGAAACCCACCATTATATTGCTTATTT
>CAYWFW010000071.1:0-12785 GCA_964457735.1 uncultured Sulfurovum sp.
ATATATAATATAAATAAAAATGGTGAAGATATTAAGATAAGAAACAAAGATACAATATAGTCAAATATCTTTTTTATACCTATATCTACAGGATTTAAAAGATTATTTTTAAGAAAAAAAGCTAAACCTTTATGATTAATAGAAGATATAATCTCTGCGTTAAATAGAGGCATTGATGATATTTTTGGCAATACAATCACCTTTTTTATCCTCTTTTGAATATAATCAATATAATATAGGCTCTCATCACTTAATGCTTTATCTATTATAAGAACAGCAGAATAAAACTTTATATCTAATATCGCTTTATCAATAGATTTTAATGTTTTTTCTTGAGATAAATTATCTATTATAATGGTTTGTTTTATATCAAATCCAAAAGCATTATCATAAAATAGCCAGTTTCTAACATTAGATATACTATTTTTATCACAAACGACAAGAATATTCTCTCGTAAAAAATCATATTTAAAAAAATACTTTTTGATAAAATATACAGCTATAGGAAGAGTTATTGTTATTATAAAAAAGAGTAAAATAATCGTACGGGAGTACTCATCTGATTCCTTTGTTATAAATACCAAAGATAAAGTAAAAAAAACAGATATAATATTAGCTTTTAAAATTGTAACTGCTTCTGTGGTTGTTACCATTCTTTTTGTCATTAGTTTATGATAAAAATATGATATAAAATATATTAAAACCAGCCATAAATATTCACTATAAAGATGATCACTTGGATGAGAGATAAAAAGATAAGAGATCTCTACTGCCCCATAGAGGGAAATTAACAATAAAGATATAAATAGTATAGACTTAAAAATAAAATATTTCATAAAATATCTAAAAACTTAAAATATCAGCAGAGCTAGATAATATATATAAAATAATAATAGATATAGGTGACATATGCAATGCAAGGTGATATTTATCTTTAAATATATACCAAATCAAAGAACCCCACGATATAAGTATCAGTAATAAATATGGAAATAAAATATAAGGTACTGGTCTTGCAAGAATAATAAATAGCATAAATATTAAAATAATGCCAAGCATCATTATATATTTTCCCATTTTTAATCTATCTTGATCTTTTTTATATTTTAAAAATATAATTACCATTGTAACTAAAATAATAGATATCACTATAATAATTTTCATAATACTCCCCTATTTTATAATCTATCAACTACCTCTATACCTAATATTTTCAATCCTTGTTTAATCGTTTTTGCACTCAATGATGCTATTGCTAATCTACTTTTTTGAATATCTTTTGCTATATCATCCCGTAATATAGGATTTTGCTCATAAAATCTCATAAATAATGTTGTTAAATCATACAAATAAAGTGTAAGGATATGTGGTTTACTTTGAATATATACTCTATCTAGTATATCTTCAAATTTCAATAGAGTTAAAACTAATTTTTGCTCTAAATCATCACCTACAATAATATTACAACTATCAATATCACCATCATATTTTTTTAAAATACTCTTGATTCTTACATAACCATACTGTAAATATAGTGCCGTATTACCATCAAAACTAAGCATTTTATCCCAGTCAAATATATAGTTTGATTCACGATTAATTGATAAATCAGCATATTTAACTGCCCCAATACCAACAGTTTCTGCTATCTTTTCTATATCTCTATGGGAATATTCTTCTCTTTTATCAATAGAATTCTTAGCTTTAAGTATTGATTCATCAAGTAAATTAACAAGTTTTACAGTTCCACCATCTCTTGTTTTAAATGGGCGACCAGATTTATCCATCATTGTACCAAAAGCTATATGCTCCAAAACCACATTATCTGTAAAATTAGCCTTTGATGCTATTTCAAAAAGTTGCTTAAAGTGTAATGATTGCCTAGCATCAACAACATACAAAATCTTATCTGCTTTTAGGGTATCGACTCTATATCTAATTGCAGCCAAATCAGTTGTAGCATATAGATAACCACCATCTTTTTTCTGAATAATCATGGGAGTATCACTATCTTCAAAGAAAATACATTTTGCTCCATCACTTATATTAATTAAAGATTTATCTTCAAGAGATTTGATTGTGTTATCTAATTCATTATTATAAAAACTCTCAGCTTTTACATCATCTCTTGTGAGTGAGACACCAAGTTTATTATATACATCTTCGCAATGATGAAGGGATATATCAATAAATTGTTTCCATAACTCTAAACAATGTTTATCTCCACTTTGAATCTTGACAACATACTCTCTTGCCTTATCAGCAAAATTTTTATCTTCATCAAATCGTTTCTTAGCATCTTTATAAAACTGCTCTAAATCTTTTAAATTATCTGTAGAATTTTCTGACATATCTTCAAGATATGCAATTAACATTCCAAACTGAGTTCCCCAATCACCGACATGATTTTGACGAATCACATTATGACCTAAAAATTCTGATAAATTAGCTAAAGAATCACCAATAATAGTAGAACGAAGATGTCCAACATGCATCTCTTTTGCCATATTAGGTCCAGAATAATCTATTAAAATATTTAAAGGCTTATCAGTTTTAGAGATAGATAATCTATCATCTTTTAATGCTAAATTTGCATTTTCAGATAACCAGTCTCTATTTAAAAATATATTAATAAAACCAGGTCCAGCTACCTCTACTTTAGATATAATTGTACCTATCTCTATTTGAGAGACCACTCTTTTAGATATTTCTCTTGGATTTTGTTTAAAGACCTTAGCTAATGGCATAATTCCATTATATTGATAATCTCCAAACTCAGCTTTTGTAGATTCATTAATAACCACATCAGCAGATATATCACATTTATCAAGAGCTGCTTTTATAATTATAGATATGTTTGATTTTAAATTCATATATTAATTATCACTTAAAACCGATTAAACATCTTGCTTTTTATCAGCTGTTGGTTGAGTTGTTGAAGTTTCTGCTGTTTTAACAGGTTCTTTTTTTAGCTCAGCTTGGTCAATCTCTTTTGCAGCTACAACATCATCTTCTGCCATCTCTTTTTTAAATCCCTTAATAGCTTTACCCATACCTTTTGCTAAATCTGGTATTTTTTTTGCTCCAAAAAGAAGCATTATTATTACTAATACAACTATTAGCTCTGGCATACTTGGCATACCCATATTAAATCCTTTAAATATCTAATTTTATTAATCATATTATACTTTAAAAATTTTAATTTTTAGTGGTTTTTAACCAATGTATAATAAAATCATTCAACTCTGCTCTGCTTTGTTTCAATATTGATACATTTGCTATAAGCGTAAACTCTTGTGATGCTGTTTTAATATCATCATTAATTATCACATAATCATATTCATGAATCGCTTCTATCTCTTTTTTTGCATTATCCATTCTCTGAGATATAATATCTTTATTATCTGTACGCCTGATATTTAATCTATAATCTAATTCATCAATAGATGGAGGAGTGATAAAAGCAGAGGTTGTAATATCTCCTAATTTCGCTCTAATTAATCTATGACCTTGCACATCTATATCAAAAATTACAAGCTTACCATTTTCTAACGCCTTAGCAACTGGCACAAGTGATGTTCCATAATAATTATTATGCACTGTTGCATACTCTAAAAAATTACCAGCTTTAATATCCTCTTCAAAACTATTTCTTGATACAAAATGGTAATCAACTCCATCAACTTCTCCATCTCTAGGCTTTCTTGTTGTTGTTGATATAGAAAAATAATAACTACCAATATTATCTGAACTCTCTTTAATAATTGTACTTTTACCTGCTCCACTAGGACCAGAAAGAACAAGAATTGCTCCTGTCATATATTATCCTTAGGAAATTTTATATTTATGGTAATTTCGGCACCTTTAAAAATATGTTTTAAAGTTTCAACTTTAGTATCTAGTAATAATTCTAAGAGGTCATTACCATTTATATCATTGCTAATTGTATTTTCATCTTTAAGTATAGTATCATCTATCTCATTTAAAGAGTCATCTACTAAAAAATCTTTTATACTATCTACCTGATTTAACTGTGACTCTTCTATAGTTTCACCAACTTTTACATCATCATAATCTAATAATATAGATAAATCATTTGAATCAGACAAATTTTCTATATCCTTTTGGATAACTTCATTTAAAATATCAACTATAGCTGATGGTAAAAATGGCTTTTTTATCTTAAAATCATAATGAAGTTGTTGTATATTATCACTTTCATTGGTGTATAATACTATTTTTATTGAAGATGTAATATTATTAATAAAATCAACAGAACCACTATTATAACAACTATCATCTATAAAAACAATATCATATTCATCTTGGCTCATTATTTGGGATGAAGAATCTACCTCTATAATATTAACATCAAACTCTTCAACGGATAAAGAGATTAATTTTGAGACAATAATATTTTTATTTAAAACTAAAATATTCATAATTCATACTCCAAAATCTTTTTATCAATTCTAACATATAATGTATTATAAAGAAATGAAGGGTACTAACTTTTTTTAGTTCTCTTTTTCCACTCTTTTTCAAATTTCTTACGTTTAATATAAGAGAATTTCTCTATAAAAAGATGACCATTTAAATGTTCAATCTCATGCTGAAGAGCAATAGACAAGAAATCATCATCCTCAATTAGGTGAATATTTCCAAATCTATCTTGATATTCAATTTTAACATACTTATATCTATCAACCTCTTCAAAAACTTCAGGAACACTCAAACAACCTTCAGAATATGTTGTAGAACCTGTTTGCTCCAAAAATTTAGGATTGATAATCTCTAATGTATTTTCAAGGGGTTGAATCTCTACATCTTCATTTTCATCCTTAATTGGAACATTAATAATAAGAACTCTTTGTGGTATTCCTATTTGAATAGATGCCAAACCTACACCATTTTTAGCTATCATTGTTTCATACATATCATCCAAAAGAGTATGTAAAGAGCTATCAAAACTCTCTACCTCTTTTGATACTAACTTTAATCTTTTATCTGGATAAACTACAATCTCTCTTATCATAAGAATCTCTTAAGTCAAACTTTTTGTAAGAATTTTATCAATCAATCCATATTCCAAAGCCTCAGAAGCTGACATAAAGTTATCTCTTTCTGTATCTTTTTCTACTCTTTTTACTGTTTTTCCTGTTTGCTTTGCCAAGATTTCATTTAAAACATCTTTTAGTCTTTGAATCTCTTTAGCCTGAATTTGAATATCTGTTGATTGCCCTTGAGCACCACCTGATGGTTGATGTATCATAATTCTTGAGTTTGGCAAAGAATATCTTTTCCCTTTTGCTCCACTTGAAAGTAAAAATGCACCCATAGATGCTGCTTGACCAATACATATTGTTACAACATCTGGTTTAATATAATTCATTGTATCAAACATAGATAAACCACTTGTTATCACTCCTCCAGGAGAGTTGATATAAAAATATATATCTTTATCTGGGTCTTGTGCTTCTAAAAATAATAGTTGAGCAACAATAGTTGAAGCCACTGCATCATTTACCTCTCCTGTAAGCATAATAATACGATCTTTAAGAAGACGAGAATATATATCATAACTTCTCTCTCCTCGTCCTGTCTGCTCTACAACATAAGGTATATAACTCATACCGATTCCTACTTTTCTAACTCAAGAAGTTTTGAAAATAGTTTATCTTCAATCATTCCCATTCTAATAGCTGGAATTAAATTGTTTTTTTGATAATATTCTATTGTCTCCTGAGGGTTTTGACCACTCATCATAGCTTCATAATATATAGTTTGAGTAACTTCATCATCACTTACAACTATCTTCTCCTCTTTTGCAACAGCATCAACAATAAATGTAGCTTTTACACTATCATTTGCATCTTCTCTAAGAGTTTCTCTAAGAGTTGCCACTTTTGAAGCATCATCTTTATAATCTTTAAGCTCCTCTTCGCTCATAGTTCCAGCTTTTGCATTTAACTTTGCATCTAACTCTTGTTCAACAATATTATTTGGTAAATCAAATGTATATAATGAAACTAATGATTCAATCAATTTTGGTTTTAACTCATCATTATATAGTTTTGATAGTTTTTCTCTAACTATCTGCTCTTTTACTTTTTCAGTTAGCATCTCAACTGTAGCATTTTCCTCACCTTGAAGAAGTTTACTAGCTAATGCATCATTAAGCTCAACTTTACCTTTTTCTTGAATCTCATTTAATTTTACTTTAAATTGAGCATCTTTACCTGCCAAATCTTTTTGTTGATAATCTTTTGGAAAAGGAGTTGTAATAACTTTTTCTTCTCCCATTTTCATACCAATTAATTGTTCTTCAAACCCAGGAATAAATTGATTTGAACCAATTGTTAAACTAAAATCTTTTGCTGTTCCACCATCAAATAAAACTCCATCTATACTACCTTCAAAATCTATCTTTGTCATATCTCCATCAACTATGGCTCTATCTTCTGATATTTTTTGAAATAGTGCTGATTCAGATAGAATATTATCCATTTTCTCTTGAAGTTCACTATCAGATACCTCTGGTTTTTCATAACTTGGTGCAATATCTTTATATCCATCTAATGCAAAACTAGGCTTAATTGATATTTCAATTTCAACATCAATACCATTATCATTTTTATCAAATTTTTTAAATGTTGGCTGACCAATAATCTCACTCTGATTCAAACCAAGCTCATTAGTCCCATTTTTTAAAATATCTTGAACTGCATCCGACTCTGCATCTTGTGCTAATTTTTCACCATGCATTTTTTTAACAATAGCTACTGGCACTTTACCTTGTCTAAAACCATCAACCTTCATTTGAGTTGACGCCTCTTTTGCTAATCTATTTATCTTTGAATCCAAATCGCTACTATCTATAGTTGCTGATATTAAAAAATTTACCTCATTTAGTTTTTCTGTTGCAATATTCAATACAAACCCTTTTGTTTTAAAAAATTAAATTTATGTGATTTAAACTCTATCACCTATATTTATCTACCTTATAAACAAATATAGATGATATAGCAAAATGCTATATCAATCTATTTAGATATTAAAAATCGTAAGTAACACCAAACGATACAACATGCATATCTGGCATATTATCTTTTTGTAATAACTTTTCGTAGTCAATAAATAATCCTAAACCAGTTTCTTGATCTCCTTGACCATCAAACTCTCTTGGATACTCCATATCACCTTTAGAATCAGATGATAAATCATACTCTAAACCAACACCCCATGCAAAACCATCTTCGTCAAGTTTAATATCATCTCCAACTTCAGTAGATCCAAAACCAGCAAGTCCATAAACATTAATATCTGCTGATACTGGGTAAGATGGTTTTATAAATACACCATAATGGCTTTTTATTTTTGCACCGTTTTCTTCTAGTGTGCTACTTAATACTCTAGCTTCAACTCCAATATATTGATTAAATTCATAACCAACTCTTAAAACTCCACCATAAGTATAATCTTCAAATACACCACCACAATTACATATAGCATCAAAAAATGCAGATGATACACCCAAACCAAGATATAATCCCGATACATCTGCCTGTACAATAGGTACTTCTATTACTGGTTCTACTACTGGAGTAAAATCTCCACCTGCAAAACTACTACTACTCATAGCTACCATTGTAGCAACTGACAATATTACTTTTTTCATTGTATTCCTTTAATTATTTGATTTGATTTTTAGATAAGAGTTAATTGATATTTAGCAGTTTCAGTATCTATTAAACCAGCACTATACTGATCATCAACATTTTTTATTATTTTTAAAATAGCATCTTGCAAATCAGTATTTACGACCCTATCTCTTACAAATCTTTTCATTCTGCTAAAATTTGGAAATTTAGATATCATTTCACCCTGTAAAGGACTTCTTAACCACATATCTTTTTTCTCTTCTAAAGATAATCCATAAGCATTAATAACTATTTGTCCTAAAGAATCTTTTTTATGATGTATCTTATCTTTATCCTCCACTTTTTTTCTATAATAACTAGTATGTCCATCTTCTGAAGTTGTTCTATCAGAATAATCTTTACTTCCATCAACTACCGTATTCACAACAAAATAACCACCCACAATTATAATCAGAAATATTAATATACCTTTCATAATTTTATCCTTCTAAATCTTATATTCACATATAATCATAACATAAGTAAACTTTATTATGAGTAATTTCAATAAATTAGATTATGAAAGAAGGATAAAAGACTACTCTATCCTATCAATCTTATTTAGAATTCTTTTTATCTCTTGCTATTCTTTTTCTTACTGTTGCATCAAGAGATTTTTTTCTGATTCTTACACTAATTGGAGTAATTTCAATAAGCTCATCATCTTCAATCCACTCCATTGCAGCTTCAAGATTAATCGCTCTTGGAGTTACAAGTTTAATAGCATCATCTGCTCCACTTGTTCGCATATTTGTCAAAGCTTTACCTTTAAGTGGATTAACATCTAAATCCCCAGGTCTTGAGCTTTCACCAATTACCATTCCTGAATATACTTTATCTTGAGGCTTAATAAACATTACTCCTCTTGCTTGAAGGTTAAATATTGAAAATGCTACTGCTTCACCATCATCCATAGATACTAATGCACCAGCTGTTCTGCTTTCAACTGTACCAGAATATGCTCTATACTCTAAATATGAATGGTTCATAATACCTTCACCTTTTGTATCTGTTAAAAACTCATTTCTAAATCCAATTAACCCTCTTGCAGGAATTTCAAATTCTAATCTTACAGTTCCATCAGGCATAGGATTAAGAGAGGTCATATTTGCTTTTCTTTTTCCTAGCTTTTCAATTGCAACACCTTGAAACTCTTCTGGAACATCAACTACTAAATGCTCAAATGGCTCCATTTTAACGCCATTTTCCTCTTTTGTAACAACTTCAGGTCTTGCAAGTAAAAACTCAAAACCTTCTCTTCTCATATTTTCAGCCAAAATTCCAATTTGAAGTTCACCTCTACCACTTACTTTAAATGAAGCATCACCTAGAGGCTCCATTCTCATAGCGATATTTGTTTCCATCTCTTTTGCTAATCTTTCACTAAGTTTATTACTAGTTACATGTTTACCCTCTGTCCCAGCTAATGGACCATCATTTACAGACATAATAACAGACAGAGTAGGCTCTTCTACATGCATAGGGTCAAGTGCCACAGGATTGGCTGGGTCACAAATACTATCACCCACATCAATATCATTAAATCCAGCAATTGCCACAATATCACCAGCTTCAGCCTCTGCAATTTCAAATCTATCTAAACCTTTAAATCCAATAAGTTTAGAGATTCTACTCTTTGTTTTACTACCACAAGCTTTAACCAGAAGATACTCATCACCTTTTTTTACTTTACCATTAAATATTCTTGTGATTCCAATTTTTCCTACAAAATTATCACTATCAAGAGTAAATACTTGTGCTTGTGTATCAGCTTCAGAAGAACCTTTTGGATATGGAACTTTATCTAAGATAGCTTCAAACAAAGGGGTCATATCTTTGTTTTCATCTTCCATCTCATGCTTTGCATAACCATCTCTTGCTGCTGCGTAAAGCACTGGAAATTCAAGTTGTTCATCATTTGCATCAAGTGCAACCAAAAGGTCAAACACTTCATCCATTACTCTATCAGGGTCTGAACCATCTTTATCAATTTTATTAATAACAACAACTGGAATTAATCCAAAACCGATAGCTTTTTTCAAAACAAATTTAGTTTGAGGCATTACACCCTCTTGAGCATCTACCAATAGTAAAACACCATCAACCATTTTTAAAACTCGCTCAACCTCTCCACCAAAATCGGCGTGACCAGGGGTGTCAATAATATTAATTTTATGGTCTCCATAAGTGATAGCTGTATTTTTAGAAAGAATTGTTATTCCTCTTTCTTTCTCTATATCATTAGAGTCCATAGCTCTCTCTTGAACCTCTTGATGAGCTGAATAAGTTCCTGATTGTTGAAGAAGTTGATCAACAAGTGTTGTTTTACCATGATCAACATGGGCTATAACTGCGATATTTTTAATTTTTTGCATTAATTGTCCTATAATTCTATATATATATAATTTTTGCAATTATATCTAAATATGCTAAAATTACAAAAGTTATAAAAATTTATTATATAAAGAAAGGTTTTTCTATGAATATAGGGGAAGAGGTTTTATTAAGATTAAAAGAGGAGATAGATAATGATGAGTATGAAAAATATATAAAAAGATTAAAATACAATGAAAAAGACTCAACAGATGAAATTGCTTATTTTATAGCTTCTAATATATTTATATCCAAATGGATTACAACCAAATATCAAATTAAAATGGCTGAACTTTTTGAAGTTATAAATAGAATAAAACCAAATATAAAAATAAACATTGATAAAAAATTAAATAACCAACAATTAAATATCAATATTAATAAAAAAAGAGCATCATCAAAAAGCACTATTTTAAATCCTTCATTAACATTTGAAAGTTTTATAACTGGACAATCAAATCAATTTGCCTTTACAATTGCTAAAAGTGTAGCTGAAAATCCTGGAAAACAATATAACCCTTTATTTTTATATGGAGGGGTAGGGTTAGGAAAAACCCATCTTCTTCAAGCCATAGGAAATCATCAACAAAACTTAGGCAAAAAAGTGATTTATACAACAGTTGAACAGTTTATGAATAAATTTAGATCTCATATCAAAAGTAAAAGTATGGATATATTTAGAACCCATTTTAGAGATTGTGACCTACTTTTAATTGATGATGTACAATTTTTTAGCCAAAAAGATCAAACTCAAGAGGAGTTTTTTCATACATTTAATGAATTACATGCAAATAATAAACAGATTATAATGACATCAGATAGACCAGCGAGTAAAATCAAAGGATTAGCAGATAGATTAAAAAGTCGTTTTGAATGGGGTTTGATGGCTGATATTCAACCCCCTGGATTAGAAACAAAAATTGCAATTATAAAAAAGAAATGTGAATTAGATGGAATTATATTAAATAATGAAACTGTAAACTATCTTGCAATTAATATGGGTGATAATATTAGAGAGATTGAAGGGACTATTATAAAGGTAAATGCATTAGCTTCTATATTAAATCAAAAAATTACACTAGAATTTACAATTAATGCAATAAAAGATCAACTTGAAGAAAAAAGAAAAAATATATCTATGAATGATATAATAGATATAGTTTCAACAGAATTGAATGTAAAACCATCTGATATAAAATCAAAAAAAAGAAATAAAATAGTGGTTCATGCAAGACGAATTTCAATCTTTTTATCTAGGAATTTAACACCCAATTCTATGCCTCAAATAGCAATATATTTTGGAATGAAAGATCATACAACAATAAGTCACTCTATGAAAAAGATCAAAGAGATTATAGATTTAGATGACAATGTAAAACTATTAATAGATGAATTATCTAATAAAGTAGCAAGAAAAACACAAGAAAAAGAGAAAATATAATGATAAAAAAGAGATTATTTCTCTAAATTAAGACTCTTTTTTAAATATTTAGACGTGAATAAGTGGGTGTTTTACGTGAATAACTCACTTTTTTACGTGAATAACTCGCCTTTTTACGTGAATAACTTTGCTATTTATGTGAATAACTCCAATTTTGACGTGAATAACTTTCTTAAAAAAAACTTAAAATACAAAGTTATGAATTTTGACGTGAATAAGTATCAACAGACGTGAATAACATGTGAATAACATGTGAATAACTTTTTCCCACTGGCAGGGCATTTGAGGCACTTATTCACATATTCACGTGTATACTACTACTACTACTACTTAAAATAAAAAATAAATAAAAAATAAATCTACTAAAAATAAAATCTTAAAATAATCTTAAACTAGTTTTCTAAATTAAATAATAGATTTATCAAGAAAGATACTAATAAAATAAAGATATAATTTCACAAATATATTAGTTATGCTAAAACCTAAGGAAAATAAAATGAAAATAGAGATAAATAAACAAATAATAGAATCTACACTAATAAACTCTCAGCCATTTTTAGATAAAAAAGATGCTACTCAAATAACCTCTCATATATTTATTTATACAGAAGGTCAAAATTGTATTTTTAAATCTACAGATTTAGAGATAGGGCTTAGCATAAAAGTGAAAAATATTAAAATATTAAAAGAGGGTTCTTTTACAGTTAGTGGAAAAAAATTTCTTGATATAATAAGAATCTTAAACGACGATATAGTATCCTTAGAGATAATAAATGACTTATTAATTATAAAACAAGGAAAAACAAGATTTCAACTTCCTACATTTGATTATAAACTATTTCCAGTATTTCCTAAAATGAGCAATAAAGCAAAAATATCATTAGATTCCACATTACTAATCAAAAGTTTAAAAAAAATAGTATCCTCAATAGACAATAACAATCCAAAGCATGAATTAAATGGTGCATTGATAGATATTAAAAATAATAGAGGGATAATAATCCGTAACATAGAGGCAGGTTCAACGGCAGAACATAATGGCTTACAAAATGGCGATATTATTATCGGTATAAATCGCATGGTAATCCATAACATTAAAGAGTTACAACAGATATATATATTTATGAAGAATGTGTCATATTGTTTTGAGTTATAAATTGTCTCAATTAATATACCTAGTTAGCAATCTAATATGAATGAATGAATATTTATTTTGCTCAAGTACAACAGGTATATACATCTATCAAAATACATCAATGAAGATAAACATA
>CAYWFW010000072.1:0-12312 GCA_964457735.1 uncultured Sulfurovum sp.
TCTAAAATATAGTGATATTTATATTAGTGATTACCAATCTATAAAGGAGTTAAAAGATGGTGTAAAAGCATACATAAATAAGTATAATTTCAGGAGATTTCATTCAGGTATTAATAATCAACAACCTATGAATTATTATCTGACCTTACGCACCCCTTAACACCATTAATTCTTGATAAGCCATTTGATTAGCTTTGAGAAGAAGTTTGGATCTAAGAGCGAAATGGTTGATTTTATGTTTAATTTTGAGACGTTCTAGCTTGAAAAAAGCAAATATAGAGAGAAAGATATGATTACTTTGTGTTCTGATCGTTTTGGTGGGTGATTTAGCAAAATCTACATTATGCTTTAGTGATTTAAAAAACTCTTCAACTTTCCATCGTTTTTTATAGATTGTTGCTACAGAGTCTCCATCAAGTGTGATTTCACTACATACCAAATTCAACATTCCAATACTCCCATTTTTGTTTGTAAAAACTCGGCGTACAAGTAGGATTTCTTTATCGTATCCTCTTAGAAAACCACGAATGGATTGTTTATCTGATAATTCTAGTTCATCTACCTTGATGAATTTTCCTTGTTTTTTGTCTTCTAGTGATAGTGCTATTAATCTATTACTTTTGATTGCTGATATAAATTCTTTTTTATATTTTTTAATAAACTCAAAGTTCTCTTTAGCCCCAAACCAACTGTCCATAAGGACATACTTAAACTTCAGTTGATTTTTAACAGCCGTCAATATCATCTCTCTCATCAATTCATTTTTTGTTATTTTGGATTTTCTTTTTACTTTTCTTGTTACCGAATCAGTAAACTGTATAGGTTTTTTAATTATTTCAAAGGCTACAGGTATTGATACTTCATTACTATAGTAAAGTGCATTTAGCATATTGATACCTCTAACTGATTTACCTATAGTATGATCAAAATGCCAACACATAATATCGCTTTCATCTGTCCATCTTTTCTCTTGAACCGTATCATCAAAAATAAGACACCCATCTTCCGACTCTACTTCTCTTACAGTCTTTTTTACTCTCTTCCACAGCTCTTTTGATGTGAACTCATTTTTAGTCAAAAATCTTGTGATTTGGTCGTGGCTGACTGCATTATCAACCATTGCTGATAATCCTGTTGCAGTTGCTTGTCCATTATTGCTTATTAAGTAGTCCGTATAAAGTTCTAGGTAATCTGTTTTCATTTGAATATTATACCATATTTTTGAGGTGGATGCGTAAGGTCAATTAATATATATAGTATTATACCTATCAAAAGACAATAAGTTTGATTTTACAAAATAATCGTATAAAATTTTGTTGGTTTAGTTTTACCTTTTAAAAGTATGCTATCAAGATATTTAATCTTATATATATCTTTAATATGTTCATAAACCTCATCACTTATAATATTATATGTGCCATACTGTTTATTTATCGCTTCTAGTCTTGCCGTAGTATTTACGCTATCTCCAATAACCGTATAGTTCAATCTATTTTGTGAGCCTATATTACCAACAAGCGTTTTACCATAATGAACAGATATTCTTGTTTTAAACATCTCTTGATTATTTTTTTGCCGTTTTTTATTAAAAAGATTAATCTCTTGATGTATCTCAACAAGAGTTTCAACAGCAAGTAAAATAGGATTATCTACATCTTTTGGAGCACCCCAAAAAGCCAATACAGCATCACCAATATATTTATCAACTGTTCCATTTTTGCGTTGAATAACACTAGTAATTTTATCAAAATATTCAGATAGTTCAATAGCCACATCACTTGGATTCATATTTTCAGATATTGTTGTAAAATTCTCTATATCTGTAAACATAATCGCTAAATATCTCTCTTCCCCTCCTATTTTTGCCTCTTGATTTAACTCCATTAGTATCTTTACAATATCAATAGGAATATATTTTATAAACGAAAGAAGAGCAATTTTAAGAGATTTTAAAGAGTGTTGAGCCTCTCTTATCTCTGTTATTTTAGAGTCTTCATTAATATTAAGATTTAGATGAAGGTGTTCTATGCTTCTAATTTGAGAGGATAAAAGGGTAATTGGTTTGGATATTTTTTTTGATAAATAAACTATAATAAAAATAAATAATATCAGTGTTAAAATAGAGATAGTTATGGTTTTATATAAAGTTAATATTATATCACCTAAAATCATATCCTGAGGAATTAATGTTAATACTTCCCATTTTTGAGATGATGTTTTAGGAAAAGCGTGAAAGAAATATAGATATTTTATACCATTATCATCTTTAACAATGCCACTTTTATTACCCTTTATATATTGCTGATATGATTTATTTATTATTATTGAGTTAAAATCTGAGTCTAGCTTAACTATAGTATCTGTTATTGATTGATGACTTTTAAAAGATGAAGCAATAATATTTTGATTTTTATCAAAAACTATTATATCTCCACCTATTTTTTTACTTTGTTGTTCTAAAAATTTATTGAATCTTTGATATGTAATATCTGCACCTGCTACTTTTGTTTTGGTAGAATTTTTATCAAAAATTGCCCGACTCACAGTAATACCCAGCTCTTTTACAGTTGCATATATATATGGTTCAGACCAAAATGTGGTATCTTTTTTGTTGGCTATTTTATACCAAACTCTTGATATTGGATTATATGTGGTGTAGTTAGTTTTAATATCTATTGTTTCTAAATTATCATTTTTATAATACCATCTATCTACAAATTTATTATCCTCTTTTTTAATAACTCTTGCCACAACTTGAGGATATCTGCGTATCTGTATAAAATCACCTTGATTATTGGCGATATAGATACTATTTATATATGAATATGATTTTAACTGCTCTAACATTAAATCTATTAATATATCTTGATATTCCAAAATATTATTACTTGAACCATTTAATTTAGATAAAATTTCAACATCATTAGATGATATTTCTAATGTTTTTGTTGTCATATTTACAATATTATATGAAATCTCTTTTTGAATCTTATCAAGCATTATATAAGAAAAACTATATGATTTGTAGTAGTTGTAACTTATCAAAATAACCACCATAATACTTAGGAGTATTGCAAAAAGTCTACTTAATTTTATTGAAAATTTTTTAGTTTGCAATAGAACCCCTTCTCTTATAGTCTCTGAAAAAATCCTAAATCTACATTTTTATAAACTTCATTCCATCTAAAAATTTCACCATTCATCGCTATATAAATACCTTTTTCTAATATTTTTATTGCACCAAATGCAGTTCCTAGATTAAACAGTGCATCAGAATGTTTAAATTTATACGGAACCATCGCTCCAACTAATATTATAGTTTTTGCATCAAGAGAATTATTTGCTAAATATGATGCTGTTTGAATCATACTATCAGTACCATGAGTTAAGATAATTTTATCCTCTTTAGATGAAAGAATATTTTGAGATATAATTTTTCGGTCATTATCATTCATATCTAAACTATCTTTTAAAAAAAGAGTCTCAAAAGATAAATCATAACTATATCTACCATCTTTAAGCATATCTTGAATAAAAGAACCATCTCCAAAAATCAACTGACCATTAACTGGATTATATCTTTTATCAATAGTTCCACCTGTAATTAAAACCTTAATAGACATTAATTACTATTATCTACTACTATTGCTCCAAGTTTAGATAAAATATCATCCATCTCTAAATCTTTCATATCATAAGTCTCTTGTAGTTTTGCCAATTTATCTGTAAGATCAGCAATCTGATTATTTGCATTTTCTAAATCTTCAATAAGTCCACTTTTTTCTGTTACCAAAACAGCATGATTATTTAAAAGCTTATCTACTTTTTTTGTGATTAATTCCAGTTTTTCCATCTTTTACCCTTTATAGTTAATTCTTAATATTATATCTTTTTTATTTAAATCTTAGTTTATTCTTAATCCAACATTTTTGCAAAATCTTCAAAAATATAAGCACTTTCATGTGGTCCTGGGCTTGATTCTGGGTGATGTTGCACAGACATAATAGGAGCATCATCATATTTCAAACCCTCAATTGTATTATCAAATAAGTTCATATGTGTAACTTTTGCAACTTCTGTAATATTATCAGGCACATTATAGTTATGATTTTGGGCTGTAATCTCTACAGTTGAATTTATTTTTGATTGAACTGGATGATTACCTCCATGATGACCAAACTTTAGTTTATATGTATCATATCCGTGAGAGATTGACAACAATTGATGACCTAAACATATTCCAAACATTGGAATTTTAGCATCTATTAAAGCTTTAATCTTTTTTTGTTCATCTTTTAAAATTAGAGGGTCACCTGGACCGTTTGATAAAAATACTCCATCAATCTCTTTTGCTTTAAACTTTTCTATAATAACTGCACTATCAATACTATTTGGAACAACTTCAACTTCCATTCCAGCTTCTGTTAGCTCATTTAAAATATTTCTTTTAATACCAAAATCAATTGCAATAATCTTTTTTGTAGTGTTTGGAGTTTTATATTTAAAATTTTCATTATCATATCTTGCATCAGTATGAGTATAACTTTTTGTTGTACTAACCTCTTTAATATAATTAATATCCTCTATTCTTGGAGATTTCTCTAACATAGCTTTTAGTTTATTTTTATCACTAATTTCAGTTGAAGCAATCATCATCATAGCTCCCTCATCTCTAAGAGTTTTAGTAATATACCTTGTATCTATATCTGTAATTCCCATCACTCCATACTTTTTCATTAGCTCATCTAAGCTCTCTTCGCATCTAAAACTTGATGGTCTATTTTGGTAGTTTCTTACAATTATACCCTTACAATAAGCACCTTTGCTCTCCATATCTTGTTCATTACATCCCACAATTCCAATCTCTGGCATTGTAAATGTCACAAATTGACCAGCATAACTTGGGTCTGTTACAATCTCTTGATAACCTGTCATTGATGTATTAAATACAATCTCACCAACGCTTGATCCAGTAGCACCAAAACTATTTGCCTCTAAAAATATTCCATTTTCTAAATAAAGATAAACTTTTTGCATCTATAACATCCCCCTTTTTGCTAACTCTTCTTGGTAAAGCTTTTCATATAATAGTTCATAATCATAACTGCCAATCACTATCTCTCTATCCATTCTCTTAATCTTTTTATAAACAATATCATCAATTTCGTTATAAGCATCACCAAAAGATTTAAAAGCTTTAAAAATCACATTTTTTACTTGATTCTCATTTACTTCATACTCTATAAGGTAATTTTCATATAACTCATCTAATATTTTATGAGCTAAATCATTATATCTATCATCATAATTCATAATCACACCATTTTCTGATGCAAGTCTTTTTTTAATCATAAAAAATAGCTGTCTTTCGTTGATATGCTGAAACTCTATCTCATCATCATTATCATCCAAAATATTATAAACTTTTTCATCAAGTTTTCTCTCATTTTTTAGATTTTCATCAATAATACTTTTTACTGCTTCAACAACGACCTCTTTGCCTTTTGGCATATCAATAAATGTGGCATTACTTAAATCTATTCCAACTTTGGTTGCTAGATATCCTGTTTGATTCTCTTTTAGTCTCATAGCTACACCCTTATCTTATAATTGTATCTTCTCTATCTGGACTTGTTGATATTATACCGATTTTAGCTCCAACAATAGATTCTAGTGCGGTGATATAATCTTTTGCAGTTTGAGGAAGAGCATCAAAATCTCTTACACCTTCTGTTTTATCCCAACCAGCAAAAGATTTATATATTGGTTTGACATCTTGCATATCATAAGGGACAAAATCAATCTCTAAACCATCAATTTCGTAAGCGATACAAACTTTTACCTCTTTAAAACCATCTAAAACATCAAGTTTCATTAAAGATATATTATCAACTCCATTTACTCTAACAGCGTGTTTCATTGCAATAGCATCAAACCAACCACATCTTCGTGGTCTTCCTGTTGTTGTTCCAAACTCATGACCATTCTTACGCATCAACTCGCCATCATCTCCAAAATCTTCACTTGGAAAAGGTCCATTACCCACTCTTGTACAATAAGCTTTTGCAATCCCTGTAACCTCTCCTAAATCTTTTGGATTAATCCCTAAACCATTACAAGCACCAGCACTTACTGTTGTTGAACTTGTTACAAATGGATAAGTTCCATGGTCAATATCTAACATTGTCCCCTGTGCACCCTCTAAAAGAATTTTTTTATTATCATCTAATATTTGCCACATCATTCTTGTTGTATCTGTAATAAAAGGGGCAAGAATCTCTTTATATCCATTTAGCTCTTTTAAAAGTTCATCTTTTGTTGGAAGGGTTACATCCATAGCTTTAAAAATAGCTTTGTTTGTTTCAAAAAATTCTAAAATTTTATTTGTTAATTTTTCGGTATCCAAAAGTTCCCCAAGACGATGACCAACACGAGATATTTTATCAGCATAAGCAGGTCCAATCCCTTTACCTGTTGTTCCAATAGCTTTATCACCCTTCATCTTCTCTTTTGCTTGATCAACAAGAGCATGATAAGGTAAAAGTAGATGAGCTTTATCTGATAAAAACAATCTACCATCTAAATTATCAAATTGAATCATCTCTTTAATAAAATCTTTTGGTGATAAAACAACACCATTTCCAACTATATTTTTAGCATTTGGATTTAATACTCCTGATGGAATCAGATGAAGTGCATATTTTTTATCTCCAACAACAATAGTGTGTCCAGCATTATGTCCACCAGCAAAACGACATACATAATCATACGATTGTGCCATATTATCCACAATTTTACCTTTACCTTCATCGCCCCATTGAAGTCCTACAATTAAATCAGCTTTATTCATATTTTATATACCCTTACTTGTTTTCATTATATTTGTTATGCACTCATCACTATATAGTGCAAATCCTGATGCTTTAATATCATCAATATTATATATCCCACCTCTTGCAAGAAGACCATTATCTTCAAAAATCCTAAATGTTAAAGAGTTATAATATCTCATTTTTGCATAATATAGAGGAGATATTACAATATTTTTATAATCTATATCTTTTATAGCCTCTTTAATCTTATCAATCTCTATAGCAATATCATCTGGAATATTTTTAAGAGTATCCAAATCTTCAACTCTATGAACCGAAACTAAATCGCTTATCCAATCTATATTAAGAGCTAGTATTTTTTCTACACTCATAGATTTTAAAATATCTAAATCAACACCATAATTATCATGTAAAATTTGAGGAATTTTGATATTAGTAATCTGCAAAATAGGATTAATATTTAGTTTTTTTAATATATTTATTGTAATATTAGCAGATTCGGCAAAACTTCCATCAATAATCTCTGCACCAATTTGATATTGTTCTATTGTTGGAAAAGATAAAGTTGGTTGAATATAAAACCATCTCTTATTCTCCATACTTCTACCAAGTCTTTTTGTGACAATTCTAACAACATCAGCAGTACTATCAGCCCTCAAAGTCACATTATGATTATCTTCATCATTTACTCGAATAAGCTCCTTTTGATTGTTGAAGCTCTCATGTTGATGATAGGAAAATATTGGTGTCACAATCTCTTGAAAGTTTAAATCCTCAAGAATACCACTTGCCTTATATTCTATATCTCTTTTTACTTTAGCACTTTGTCCAAAATATAATCTACTTCCACTAGGAATTTCATGTTCAAATATCATTTTTTAATCTTTATAATAAGTTTCATTAAATGCTTTACTCGCACTGCCATCGTACTCTCTTCTTCCTAAATCATTCAATGCTAATTCAATTGCATTTACAACCCATGCAGATTCATAAACTGCAATTAAACCCATCTGATTTATTCTAAAAAGCTTACCTTTTAGATGATCTTGACCACCCGCAATATTAACTCCATATTTACTTTTTAAAAGTTTTCTAATTGGCTCTGCATCATCATCAAAAACAGTACTCATAGATAAAGCAGGAGTTTTTGGATATATTTTAAAACCAATAGCTTCTAAAGCTTTTCCTGTTGCATTTGCTCTTAGAATAGTATTTTTATATAAAGCATCAAATCCATCTTTTTCAATCTCATCAAAAATTGCATTAAGCCCAATAATTAAAGTTGTTGGAGCAGTGTAAGCTGTTGTATTTTGTTTCTGTTTTTTTATCTCAGAGCTAAGATTAAAGTAATAATCAGCACCCTTATCAATTTTTGTAACTGCATTTTCGGATAATCCAATCATAGCAAGACCAGGAGGAAGCATCAAAGCTTTTTGACTTCCAGCAATAAGTGCATCAATATTTGTTGTATCAATTCTTTCAACACCAACTGCTGTAATTCCATCTGCAACTATCATAATCTCAGGATTTATACTTTTAGCCATTTTTGCAATCTCTTCAACTGGATGTCTAAGCCCACCAGCACTCTCACAAACTTGAATAAAGATAGCATCTATATCACTATTTCGTTCTAAAATATCTTTTACATCCTGCACACAAACTGGAGTATCCCATTCATAAGAAAGCTCCACTTTTGGAATATTCATAGCATCAGCAATTTTTCCAAATCTTTCGCCAAATTTTCCAGAATTGATTGTTAAAGCTTTTGTTTTACAAAGATTCAATACACATGATTGCATTGCTCCCGTGCCAGAACTAGCCAACATTACACATTCAGGCATATCAAAAAGTTTTAATAGCCTCTGTCTTGCCTCTTTAAATATCAATTCAAACTCAGGTGTTCGATGATGAAGCGTAGTTGTAGCCATAGATTGTCTAACAACCTCTGGTACTGGAGTTGGTCCTGGTGTAAAAAGTAGCATTTTATCCTCACTATAGTTAAATTCTATCCCTTATTTTAAAAAGACATAATTGAAATTAATTATATCCAAAAACAGTTTACAAGAAGCATAGTAAAAATATTGAATTTAAATCATCTTAAATTATATTATCATAAAGGATAAATAATAATAAAAAATAAAGCCGATAAACAGATAAAAAAGAGGTAAATTCATACTATAGAAAAAATAGCCGAGGTCAAGTGTTGAAAATCCACCCACTTCGTGAGTTTATTTTACAACACTCAACCCCTACCGTACTATTTTCAAAGAATGAATAAGTGGTAATTTTAGATTTTTACGACAGCCTAGGTTATCCCTAAAAGCATACTCTAATTCAAATAAATCTTATTTTATATATCACAGTATATAAAAGTGGTACATAATATAAATTTAACAGTGTTGCCCATGCAATTCCAAAGCCCAAAGATATTGCCATAGGTTGAATAATTAGTGCTTGACCACTTGCAAAAAACATTAATGTAAAAAGTCCTAAGATTGTGGTTATTGATGTTAATAAAATTGGTCTTAATCTGTGACTAGCCTCTTTTATAACGCTATCTAAATCTTTTGCATTTTTTATAAAGCTTATCATAATTAATCCATCATTTACCACAACTCCTGCTAAACCAATAATACCCATAACCCCTGGCATTGTTAAATTTATTCCAACTATTTTTGCACCAATTAATGCACCAAATATTGATAATGGGATAGATGTAAGAACAATTAATGGAAGAACCAAAGAGTTAAACATCCACACTAATGATATAAAAATCAAAAATACTGCAATAAGTCCAGCTTGACCCATCTCTTTTTTAAGTTGTTTATTTTCTTTCTCTTCCCCTTTTACAATCACTTTTGTACCACTATTTTTAATCTCATCTAATAATGGTGCAATAATCTCAGAAACTTGTGTAGATAGTATTTTTTTGCTATCAACCCTTGCATATACAGATCGAATTCTTTGTGTATTCTCTTTAAATATTTTTACAAAACTTTTTTTATAATAAAAGTCACAAATTTCACTTAATCTTACACTTTGTTTATTATCTGGTGTGGAGATTTTTAAAGATTTAATACCATCAATTGAGTCTTTATTTATATCTTCTATTTTTAGTCGTAAAAGTCCTGTTTGATTAAAGACCTTTGTATATTCTCTTTTTAAGAAGACACCTTGTAATGTTTGAGTAAGGTATCTTTCGTTAAAGCCAAGGCTTTGACCATACTCATTTACCCTTAATTTTAACTCATCAGCTCCATCTTTTGCATTATCTATAATATCATAAACGCCATCTATTGATTTAAGTTTATCTTTAACTTTTTGCAAAGTTGAAGCTAATCTAGTAATATTAGCATCTATAAATCCAAGTTCTATATCATGACCTGTAATACTAGTTTGAGGTACAAAAATATTTATCTCTTCAAATATTTTATCTCCATTTGAATTCTTTAAATCTCTGATTTTTGAGATGATTTTATCATCTAACTCTTTAGAAATAATTTGAGCTGTTTGCTCTCTAATCATATCAGTATCATCATATTCCAAAGAGAATATTGGTGCTATATATTTATCAAAGATATTTGATGGTGCTTTTTCGTGAAGATTTACAAATATCTGAAATAGATTGTTTCCCAAAGAGAAAGTTTGATCGGAGTTTACATTAAGCCCTACAACAGATGTAACAGATGCTAATTCAGTTTGAGTTAGGCTTTTTAATATCTGTTTTTCAATATTTGTACTATAAGGTTCAGTCTCCTCAAGTTTATGGTTAATATCAACTTTTGCACTAATATATATTTGAGTTGTATCAAATGGTGGGAATAATTGGAATTTAGTTATCTTCATAATCCCAATAGTTGATACTATAATTGTTGTCACTATTAATATTAAAGAGATAATCTTATTATGGAATAAAAGAGATAAAATCGCTTTATAAATTTTGGTATTAATATCCCAAAAAAGGCTTTTTTGCGAATGTTTAACTGATGATTTTATGCTATATAGCTCTTTTGAATGAAGTGGCAAAAAATAAAATGCTTCAAATAAAGAACTTAAAAGCAAAATAGTTATCATAACAGGGAGAACTTTCATAAACATCCCCATCTCTCCACTCATAATTAATAGTGGTAAAAATGCAAATACGGTAGTAAGTGTTGCGGTTAAAACAGCAGGAAACATCTCCACAGCTCCATCAATTGATGCCTCTTTTGGTGATTTGCCCATCTCAAGATGTCTATGAATATTTTCTGCCACAACAATAGCCTCATCAACAATCATACCCAAAGCGATTAAAGTTCCTAAGAGAGTTAGCATATTAAGACTATATCCAATTAACTCAGCTGCAATAATTGTTATCATAAAACTAGCAGGAATTCCCAAAGCAACCACAAATGCTATTCTTGAATTTACACTCAAAAATAGAGCCAAAAATACTAATAAAAGTCCAAAAAGAATATTAGAAGACACAAGGTTTAATCTATTTTTTATCCATATAGAAGTATCAGTATAAACTTCAAGTTCAACATCTGGATAATTTTTGCTCATATCTTTTATTAGCTCTTTTATCTCTTTGCTTAATGCAATTGCATTACCTTTTTTTGTTTTATTGATATTAATAGATATATTCTTTTTCCCATTAAAATGTGAAATCATATCTAGGTCGCTAAGCTTAAATTCCACTGTTGCAATATCTTTTAATTTTACTTTTTTACCAGCTACAGAGATAATTGTTTCTTTCATCGCTGTTGAATCTTTCTCTCCATTTAAAGTAGATAAAAATAGATGATTACCTTTTTGTTCTATTGTACCAATTGGAAATATTGAACTCAAAGAGCTAATAGCATTATAAACAGCACTTCGTGGCAATCCATAAGCCTCTAATTTATCAGAATCAATTGATATTACCACCTCTTCGTCAGCATCTCCACGAATCTCTATACCACTTAAATTTTGATAACTAGAAAGCTTACTTTTAAGAATATCTGCAACTTCAAGCAATCTTCGTGTATCAACATCACCAGATATTGCAACAAGAAGTAGTGGAAAATTTTGAATAATAACCTTTGCTATCGGCTCGTTCATATCTGCTGGTAAATCTCTTTTGACATTAGAGATAATATCTTTAATATCACCTAATACTAGTTGATTGTCACTACCTGATTTAATATTGGCAATAATGCTAAAATAGCCATTTTGAATTGTGGTCTCAACAGTATTAATCTCACTAATACTCTTAATATCATCTTCCATATTTTTTACAGCCATCTTGTCAAGCACATCAGCACTTGCACCCATATATGCTCCAGTTATTGATATTTTATCAAGAGTAGCTGGTGGAAAAATCTCTTTTGGAATCTTTTGATAAGATATAACAGCAAGAACTAACATAAAGATAAATAGTATATGATTGATAATTGGTTTTTCAACGGCAAATGTTATAAAAGCTTTAATCATTTTAACCCTTTTTAGATAAGATATT
>CAYWFW010000073.1:0-7419 GCA_964457735.1 uncultured Sulfurovum sp.
ATACTGTTTTTGTATTATTTAGTAGCTCATTTTGGAAGAAATTTTAGGCGTTTAAAATTAATTATCTCTCCTTCACAATCTTGCAAAAATTTAAGTCATTTTTACTATTCTCTTTTTAAGAGATTTGAAAGTGGTGCTTTAGCTCCATCTTTTACACCTCTTAATGAGGCTAAAGCCATCATATCCTAGATTACGGACACGACGGCTTTAGCCTTGTTAAAAGTTAGATAGTAAATAGAACTTAAATATAGATTAAACTGCAAATCCCACACCAGAGCATTATATTCTAAAACCAAAAACAAAGTGAAAAAAAATTTTAAGAGTTATATCCTTTTTTATGATGGTCATCTTTATACTGCTTTGCATTTACATTATCTGTATTTATATTAAACATTTTTTCAATTGATTCAATACTAAAATTACTATCTTTATCTTTTGAATGTTGTCTTAGTGATTGTGTGGGAAGGTGTAAAAAATGATTAAACATCTGCTCTGCCATTTTACGAATATTTGCTTCACAATCTTTATTTATAAATCCTTTTTTAATTGCACGACTTAGCTCTTTTTCTATAGAAAATGATACATCTTTTCTCATCTCTTTGATTAAAGGTTCAATAGATAAAGTACGCAACCATTTATAAAATCCATCTTTATATTCATCTACAATTTCACTAGCTTGAAGTGCCTGTTCTTCTCGTAAGGCGTGATTATCATCTGCTATATCTTTTAGGTCGTCAATTCTATAAATACTAAGATTATCAAATTTAAAATCCTCAATATCTCTAGGGATTGCCATATCAAACCATAATCTATTAAGTGATAAATTCTCTATTATATCTCTTGTGATAACAGTTGAAGGAGCTGATGTTGCAGAAAAAACTAATCTATATCTATTGATATATCTACTTAGTTTATTAAACTCATCAATTTTTACATTTTCACCTAATTCATCTGCTAATATTTGAACTTTTTGCATATCACGACCCAAAAGAACCACATCGCAACCAGCTCGTAAAAGATGCTTTGCTGCTAGTCGTCCCATCTCTCCAACTCCAACAACAACACCTGTCATCCCTGAAAGGTCATTTCCCATCAACTTAGATGCTTGAGCCACGGCGACGGATGCGATTGATATTGGATTTTGTGAGATATTTGTTCTATTTCTAACCTCAGCCGCACATTTTATTGCATAGCTTATGATTCTATTTAACTTTTTTCCTGCTGTATTATTATCATAAGAAAATTTAAATGCTTCTTTAACTTGACCTGTGATTTGAGACTCTCCAATAACAAGAGAATCTAGCGAAGATACAACAGAAAATATATGTTTAATCGCATCTTCATCATCAAATCTTTGAGCAATAAAAACAAGTTCTTGAAAGTCAATACCACTATTTTTAGCAAGTATCCCTATAATTGCATGATAAGTTGCAAAATTATCTCTTGTAGCTACCACAATCTCTATACGATTACAAGTTGATACTAGAAATGCTTCATGAACAAAATCAAATCCAACAAGTCTATTTAAAACAACTCTTTTTGCCTGATCATCTTTGAATGCTAATTTTTCTCGTTGAGCTAAATTACATTTTTTATGATTAAAACTTACTACTTGATAGTACATTAAAAATCCCTATCTATCATATCTTTTGCTATCTTTAAAAGTGCTTCATCACCCTCTTTTAACATTAACTTAGATGCTTCAACCACTAACTCTTTTGCCTCATTTTTACAAAATTCAATTATATTATGCTCTTGAAATTTATCTAATAACCAATTTAACTCATCATTATTTAAATCTTTTGTATGAAAAGAGATTAATTTTAATTTATCAGAATCATCTAGTTTTTCATATAAATAGATATAAGGAAGAGTTGTTTTGCCCTCTTTAAAATCGTGCATTGCTGGTTTACCCAAAGTATCAGCTGAACTTGTAATATCTAAAATATCATCAATCATCTGAAAAGCAATACCAATATTTTTGCCATAAGTTTTATAAACTTCTTTGTCTTTATTGGCTAATATTGCACCTGCTTCTGCACTTGCTTCTATCAAAGATGCTGTTTTTTGATATATCATCTTTATATAATCATCTTTATTACTATTAAACTCTTTAGCCATAATAACATCATTTTGTTCCCCAAGGCTAAGTTGTATAACAGCATTTGATATTACTTTTGAGACCTCTATATTAATGTTATTTAACTCATAAAATCCTTTTGAATATAAAATATCACCAAGCATTATTGCACTTTTATCACCATATATTGCATTAATTGACGGTTTATTTCTTCGAACAAACGCATTATCAATTACATCATCATGAAGTAGACTTGCTGCATGAATCATCTCCACAACAGCAGAAGTCTCTATAGCAAACTTAGCACTATTTGATACTAATAGTATCAGTTTTGCTCTAAGCCTTTTACCATGAGGAATTTGTTTATATAGATTGCTACTATTTTCATCATTTAATTCAGCTATAAACTGCTCTATTTTTCTCTCTACGGCATTTAACAAATTTAATCCCTATTCACATTGAGTAACAATATTACCAACAAGTTCAATAAATAATGAATCTACTCTAGCATTTATCTCTTCATCTATAACGGTTGCTCTTATAATCTTCTCTTGTTCTTCATCAAGACCTCTTTCTTCAAGCATCTTTTCAGCCACGGCAAATCTTCTAAACATCTTCTCTATCTCCATCTCTACTATATTTTCATTAGCAGTTTTAGCAATACTAAAGTAGTTAGACTTCGGTGTTCCTACAAAAGCATCATCATCGTCAAATATATTCATCATTTTATCCTAATTTTATTTTTGAAAAAATTATATCAGAAAAAAAGAAATAATACTTTAATAGAAAAAAATTTAATGTTATTAAGTATATATATAAAACCTATAGTGGTGCATTATTGCTCACTATAAAGAGAAACTCTTAAGTAATTTTTAATAATTCAATATCTTTTAATGGCAAAAAAAGTATAATTTTGTTACATTTGCTTCAAAGTTAAAACAAACGATAAACTTTCAAACTTATATTAAGGTGATATATATGCAAACAAACACACTTTTAAACTCTTTTCTATTTATAGCTAAATATTATGGTAACGATATAAGTAAACATTCTATCTTATCACAACTTCCAAGTTTTGAAAATGATATACCTTATGAATATATTGGTAGAGTATCTCAACAACTTAATTTTGATTCTAAGATTGTTCATTATAATGATATTGAAGTTGCAAAAGAATTTTTACCCGTTATTGCAAAACTTAAAGATAATAGATATTGTGTTATTATAGACTATCAGGATGAAGATATAATTATCCAAAGTCAGATTTTTGAAACTAGCACAGAGAAACTTTCAAAAAATAGATTTAGAGAAATTTATGATCAAGAAATTGTTTTAATCAAACCAAATTTTGATTTTAATAAATCTAAAAAAAAGAGTTTGAGTGATTTAAAGCCGATGGAATGGTTTCATAAGGCTATATCTGTAAATAAAAATCTCTATTTCCAATTAATTTTGACAACTATAATGATAAATCTTATGGTTCTTGCTCTTCCTATGTATACACTTAATATATATGATAGAGTTATCCCTAATAACGCTGTAGAAACTCTTTGGGTTCTATCAATCACGGTAGTTATTGCTCTTGTACTTGATTTTATTTTAAAATTTTTGAGGATATATTTTTTAAGCGATGCTGGGAAAAAGACCGATATTTTGGTCTCTATTAATATTTTTGAACATCTTATGAATCTAAGACTTGAAGAGAAACCAGTCTCAACAGGGATATTTGTTAATACAATTCAATCATTTGAAAAAGTTAGAGAATTTTTGACAAGTGCAACTCTTGTAACAATAATTGATATGCCATTTGCACTTTTATTTATGTTTATAATTTTTATGGTTGGTGGAGTTTTGGCATATATTCCACTACTTACTGCTATTCTTATTATCTTTATTGCACTAATTACTCAGCAAAGATTAAAACCAATTATAGAAGAGTCTTTTCTTCAATCTAAAATAAAGCATGGTCATTTGGTGGAATCTGTATATGGATTAGAGACAATAAAAGCAACTGGTGGAGCTAATAGGATGTCTTCAAGATGGGAGACTAGTATTAAAAATACAACTTATAGTAACCATAAAATTAATATAGAGTCAAAAGTATCTAGTACTTTAATATCAACTATTGTACAGATGAGTTCTGTTATGTTGGTTGCTGTTGGTTCATATATGGCTGTGGTTGATAAGAGTATCACAATGGGTGTTATTATTGCAGCTATGATATTAAATGGAAGAGCTATGGCTCCAATTGCACAATTTGTGGCTATATTATCTCAATTTAATACTACAATTACCTCATATAAAGCATTAGATGATTTTATGAAATTAGATGATGAAAGATATGCAAAAGAGAACTATATAAAGCTTGATTATATAGATGGGGGTATCACTTTTGAGAATTTATCATTTAAATACCCAGGGTCACAATTTGAGAATCTAACAGATATAAATTTAGATATTAAAGCAGGAGAGAAGATAGCCATATTAGGTAAAGTTGGTTCAGGAAAATCAACACTTGTTAAATTAATCGCAAATTTATATCATCCCACTCAAGGTTCATTAATGATAGATAATATGGAGATTAGAAATATAAACCCTCATGATATTCACTCTGTTATATCCTTAATCCCTCAAGATATAATCTTATTTTCGGGAACTTTAAAAGATAATATATCTGTGGGTTATGATAATATTGATAATAAAAAACTACTAGAGATTGCTTCTTTGGTTGGACTTGAAAATATTATAAAAAAACATAAAATGGGGCTTGATATGCCTATAGGAGAAAGAGGTGATGGACTATCTGGTGGCGAAAAAAAATGTGTTACAATTGCTAGAGCGTTAGCTAGTAATAGCAAGATACTATTAGCAGATGAACCAACAGATTCTATTGATGTTCAAACCGAAAAAGCAATTATACATAATTTAAAAGATATAATAAAAGAGAAAACTTTTATTGTTGTTACTCACAAGCCATCTATCTTAAAATTGGTAGATAGAATTATTATAATGAGTAATGGTAAAATTATTAAAGATGGTCCACGAGATGAGGTCTTAAAATCTCTTCAAACAAAAACCAAGATAAAATTGAAGGGGATAGAGTGAAAAAAGAGGATTTAAAATATACCGACGACCTCCTTTTTACCGTTAAATATGAAAAAAATTATATTCATAATATATTATTATACACTATAGTTGGAATTATTGTTCTTTTTTTTATATTAATTAATACCGCTTATATAGATGAAAGAATCAGAGCAAATGGAAAGGTTATACCCAAAACAAGAGTTATTAATATTCAGGCACTTGATGGTGGAATTGTTGATAAAGTTTATGTATATGAGGGACAGTTTGTTGAAAAAGGTGAAAAACTAATTAAACTCAATCAGATTAAAAATCAATCAATTAACCAAGAGAGTGTGGTAAGATTAAACTCCAATAATGCACAAAGAATAAGGCTTATTGCTCAAAGTCAATATTCTTTAGATAAAAATATAACTTTGGTATTTGATGATAAATTACGTGAACATGCACCTTTACAAATTAATATATTTAATAAAAAGATTTTGGAGCTAAAAGCAAAAATAGATTCTATTAAACATCAGAAATTACAAAAACTATCTAGTATTAAAGATTTAGAAATAAAAATATTTCAGCTAAAAAAATCACAAAAACTATTGGAAAAGGAGCTTAAGATTAAAGAAGATTTACACAAAGGTGGTGCAGTTTCAATTGATGTAATATATAAGTTACAACGAGATAATAATAATATTATATCTAATATCCAATCATATAAAGAAAATATTATAGAGGCAAAAAGTTATATTGACCAAATGGATAGTCAAATGGAAGAGACTTTAATAACCTTTAGACTTAACTCTTTAAGTCAATTACAAGAGATAGAAGTAAATATAAAACAACTTAACGCAAAAATTTTAGGTGTATCAGATAGATTAGATAGAACTTTACTTAAAGCACCATCTAATGGTATTATTGGAACTATATTTTTCTCTCATGAGAATGAAGTTATAAAACCAGCAGAAGTAATAATGGATATGATACCAACGGATGATAGGTTATTTATCGAGACAAAAGTTAATCCAAAAGATATAGCTTTTATCGCAAAAGACCAAAAAGCAACAATTAATATAACTGCGTATGATTTTTCTATTTATGGTGGATTATCTGGTAAAATAGTTGAGATAAGTGCAGATACAACATTTGATAAAGTAACAAATCAATATTTTTATATGGTAAAGATTATCACAGATAAAAATTATCTTTTAAAAGATGGCAAAAAACTATCAATTATGCCAGGGATGATTGCATCGGTTAATATTGTTACTGGTAAAAAAAGTATTTTTGATTTTATCTTTAAACCTATTTTAAAAACATATAAAAATTCCCTTCATGAAAGATAAGGAGATTTAATTGATAAAAATATCTATATTACTTACTTTTATTCTAATAAATATATTAAATGCTACAACAATTTATGATACCATAAATGATGCTATAAAAAATAGTTATAAAATAAAAACTCAAGAGATTGAGATAAAAATCAAGCAAGAGTATATCAAAAAAGCAGAAGCAAATAATATGCCAACAGTTGATTTAAATCTATATCATAAAATAGAAAAAACAGAATTTGAAAAGCTAGATACTGTCACGGCTAACAGCACAAATTATGCAATAACTCTAAAACAAAATCTATACAACGGATTATATAATAAAAATTCCATAGAGATAGCTAAAAAAGATTTAGAAATAGAGATAATCGAGTTGGAAAAAATCAAACAAGAGCTTATTTATGATGCTATAATAGCTCATATACAGCTATTAAATAGCAAAAATATTCTATTAATTACACAGGATACTTTAAAAAAATATGAATCACTACTTTGTATAGCAGATAAAAAGTCACTTTATGGGGATAAAATTGACCAACTTGAAGTTAGCTTAAGAGTTGAAGAGACAAAAATGAGAGAATTAAATCTATTAAAAGATTATGATTTAAAAGTTGCAAACTATCAAAAGGTGATAGGAGAAAAAGCAAAAAACTTAAATTATAATATAAAATTTAAAAATTATCTTGTAAAAAAATTATCTCAATTAAATTTAAGAAAAAATAATTCAGATATTTTACAACAAGCACTACAGATTGAAAAAAGTTATTATCTAATAGAACAATCAAATTCAAAATTTTTACCAACACTTAATTTAGAACTAACTGCATATAAAACAGAACCTTTAGTAGAAACAAAAGTTATAACTGATAATCAATATAGTGCACAATTAGTTGTAAGTTATAATTTATATAATGGTAAAAGAGATACAAT
>CAYWFW010000074.1:0-10065 GCA_964457735.1 uncultured Sulfurovum sp.
CAAAATAGTTATAAAAATAGTCTATTTACTATTGATTTACTATTTGTTTACAATCTTTTTTTATTAATCAAATCCCCTAAAATAGCCATTATGATTAATCAACCATTAACTTTTTGTTAATTTTTATTAAAAATGCTTGACATTTTAAAGATTCCTATGTTATAATTCTTAAAATCTTAACAAAAAAAATTATTTAAGGGGTTAATTATGAAAAAAACATTATTACTTTCAATAGCAGCATCGGCTGTAGTATTTGCGGGTGGAGAGATTGTTCCTCCATCAGAACCTTGTCCAATAGCTGAGCCTTGTGCAGAAGCTTCAAAATCAGCTTTAAAATGGTATGGTCAAAGTGTACTTTATTACCAAACAGCAGAAAATGGTGCAGCGGTAACAGATGCTGAATTATTTGATGGTGATGTATCAAAAGCAAACGCTGGTCTTAAATTAGGTGTATCTGGAGCTAATCTTGCTGGTACTGGTCTTGGATTTGGTGCAGAAATAGTAGCTCTTGGAACACTTGGTCTTCACAAAGATATTGATGAAAATGGTCACCATGATTTTGTTGCTGATACAATGCAAAAAACAAGTGGTGGTTTAGAGGGTGGTGAATTAACACAAGCTTACCTTACTTATGCAATTGCTAACACAACTGTAAAAGTTGGTAGAATGGAACTTCCAAAAGGTTTATCTCCATTTGCATTCTCTGAAAGTTGGAATGTATTCAAAAACACATTTGAAGCAGCTCTTGTTGTAAATGCTGGTGATGTTCCTGATACTACTTTAGTTGGTGCATGGGTAATGAGATCAAATGCAATCGGTAACTTAGGTGCTTGGTCTGATATGGGTGCTAATGATAATGGTGTGTTTATGCTAACTGCTGTTAATAAATCAGTAGCTGGTCTTACTCTTACAGGTACAATGTATTATGCTCCAGAGTTAGCTCTTTTAGAAGAAGATGCTATGATTTTCTGGGGAGATGCTAAATTTTCTACAAAAATTGCTGGAAATACAATCAAAGTTGCTGCTCAAGGTGGTATGTTAGATGTTGATGCTGAAGATCCTACAATTGCTTATGGTGTAAAAGCTGGTGGTAAATATGATATTCCTGCTATGGGTAATGTAGCATTATGTGTTGCTTATACAGGTGTTGATTTACAAAATGCTGCTGATAATTTATCAGTTCAAAATCTTGGTACAGGTGTAAAAACTCCATTATATACACAAATGGTTGCTAACCAAAATGCAATCTCAGGTGCTACATCTGAAAATGGTACAGCTGATACAATCATGGTTAAAGGTTCTGCAACTTATGATATTCCTGCTCTTGGTAGTACAACTTTAATTACTCAATACTCTATGACAGAAAGAGAATCAGGTGCTGGAGTATCATTAATTGATTATAATGAACTAGATGTAATTGCTAAAACAAAAATCAAAGGTGCTACTGTACTTGCTGCTTATGTTCACCAAGAAAACGATGATGACAATGATGCAACAGACAATGACATCGTTCGTGTATGGGCTAAATGGAACTTCTAGTCTTAGACTAAAAATAACATTTCCTGTAATAAGTTAGGCTTTTGCCTAGCTTATACTTTTTAACTATTTATATCAAACTTTTAATTCCTCACAAAAAAATCAAATCATTTTAATATATTTTATTCTATAACCTATACTTTTATGCTATAATAAATTATGAAAAAAGACATTACAACCAAAGATACAATCAAAACAATAACTCAGGATATAGCAAAATATATTTTAGAACTAGATGTTCAAGATATAATATTTGTAGATAAAGAACTCCAACGGATAGAAAAGCGAGAAGCAGATATTGTTACTCTTTGTAAAGTAAATGGTCAAAAAGCAATCCTTCACCTAGAAATACAAAATGATAACGATAAAACAATGGATAGAAGAATGCTAAGATATTATACAGATATAAAGCTAAGATTTGATAATATAAAGATATACCAATATATGATTTATATAGGTAAAGCCAAATTGTCTATGAAAGATAGTATTATAGAAGAAAATATAAATTATAGATACAATATAATAGATATGCATAAAATTGATTGTGAAAAGTTCTTGGTAATGGATAATCCTGATGCTTTAGTTTTATCAATTTTATGTGACTTTAAAGATAAAAATGAAATTGATATATTGAGTTATATTTTAAGAAGATTAGAAGAGTTTACACAAGATAATGAACATTTACATAGCAAATATATGTTAATATTAGAGACTCTTTCAGGAAATAGAGATTTACAGAAAAAGCTAAAGGAGGCAGAAGAGATGTTACGAACAACAAAATTAGAAGATTTACCAAGTTATCAAATAGCTTTGGAAAGAGGGATAATTAATACGGCAATTATAATGATTCAAGAATTTAATCTTTCAATAGAGCAAGTAGCTAAGAGATTAAATATATCAATTGATGAACTCCAAAAACATATTAATAATAAAAAAATAAAGAGATAAATTGAGTAAAAAATTACATTTAGTAAGTTTAGGTTGCAACAAAAACCTAGTGGATAGTGAAGTTATGTTAGGTAGATTACAAAGCTACGAGATAACTGATGAGGCAGAGATAGCAGATGTTATTATAGTTAATACTTGTGGATTTATAGAAGCAGCAAAACAAGAGAGTATTAACACTGTTTTATCTCTTCATGAGATTAGAAAAGATAAATCTATTTTGGTAATGAGTGGTTGTTTGACCGAACGATACCAAAAAGAACTTCAAGAACAGATGCCAGAGATTGATATTTTTACAGGTGTTGGCGATTATGAAAAGATTGATAAGCTAATTGCCTCAAAGCAAAGTAGTTTTAGCCCTGAGGTTTATTTAGCAAATGAAAATTCTAATAGGGTAATCACAGGTTCATCGTATCATGCTTATATTAAAATCTCAGAAGGGTGTAATCAAGCTTGTAGTTTTTGTGCAATTCCAAGTTTTAAAGGTAAACTACATTCAAGAACACTAGAATCAATGAAAAAAGAGGTTATATCTCTTATAAATAAAGGTTATTATGACTTTTCATTTATTTCGCAAGATAGTAGTTCTTATGGACGAGATATAGACCTTAATGATGGTTTGATAGATTTGATTGAGATAATAGAAAAAATTGATGGAATCAAAAGTGCAAGAATTTTATATCTATATCCATCTACAACCTCATTTGAGTTAATTGACAAAATATCTGATTCAAAAATTTTTCAAACATATTATGATATGCCAATTCAACATATCTCTAATTCAATGCTTCTACGAATGAAAAGAGGATTTGGAAAAGATAAAACAATTGAACTACTTAAAAGGATGCAAAGCAAACCAAATAGTTTTGTAAGAACCTCTATTATTGCAGGTCATCCAGATGAAAGTGAAGATGAGTTTAATGAAGTTTGTGATTTTATGAATGAGTTTAATTTTGATAGATTTAATGTATTTGAATATTCAAATGAAGAAACAACAAAAGCTTTTGATTTAGAACAAATTGCCCAAGATATAATTGCACAAAGAGCCGATATATTAGGTGATATTGCAGAAAACTCTACAATTAAATCGCTAGAAAATATGATAGGTCAAACTATTGAAGTTGTGATTGATGGTAAAAGTGATGAGCATGATTATATCCTTTCGGCAAGACCACTTTTATGGGCTGTTGAGATTGATGGTGATATTTTAATAAATGATACTTCTGATATGGATATTATTTATGGACAAACTTATAATGCAAAGATTACAGAGTTGGCTGGAGATAGATTATTAGCAACTTTGATTAAGTAGATGTTATATTTAGATTCACAAACATTAGCACCACTTCTTAAAAGTAAAAACCTTTTGGCATTTTCGGCAGGAGTTGATTCTTCTGCTCTTTTTTTTATTCTATTAGAGAATAATATAAAATTTGATATAGCAATTGTTAATTATCAAACTAGAGATACTAGCAAAGATGAAGAGAGTTATGCAAAAGAGTTAGCCAAAAAATACAATCTAAAATGCTATAGATTAAAATCCCCTCTAATAAAAAATAATTTTGAAAAAACTGCTAGAGATATAAGATATAATTTTTTTGAAGAGATAATTAATCAAGAGAAATATAATAATTTAATTACAGCTCATCAACTAAATGACCAATTAGAGTGGTTATTTATGCGACTATCAAAAGGGGCTGGTGCAGTTGAACTTATTGGACTAGAACCAACTAATCAAAAAGATAATTATCAACTAATTCGCCCAATCCTACATCATACCAAAGAGGAACTATTAAAGTTTTTAGGAACTAATAATCATAAATATTTTATAGATAAAAGTAATTTTGATACTAAATATGAGAGAAATTTATTTAGAGAACAATTTGCAAATCAGTTTTTAGAACATTATTCTAGTGGTGTTAAAAAAAGTTTTGATTATTTAAGAGAAGATAAAAACCAACTTACTCAGAATTTTCAAGAGATTTATAAATTAAATAAGCTTATCATATTAAAAATAAAAGATATAAAATATAAAATTAAAGCGATAGATATAACTCTAAAAAAGCTTGGATATTTATTAAGTAATGCTCAACGGCGTGAGATAAATAGATCTAATTCTATAGTAATTGGTGGATTATGGGCAATTGAAACAAAATATAATAAGGTTTATATATCTCCATTTATTAAAACTTCTATGCCAAAAGATTATAAAGAGATTTGTAGAAAATTTAATATTCCCTCAAAAATCCGTCCATATTGTTTTGAAAATTCAATTTTACCACAACAGATAAACTAAGGAAAATTATGAAGATACTATTAGCCCCAAGTGAAACAAAAACTCCCAATGGAAATAATAAATTTGAAATAAATTCTCTAATATTTTCTAAATTATATTTTTTACAAGATTCATCGGAAGTGACGGCTTTAGCCTTACCAAAAGCTGGGGCTGAAACACCAGTTCCGAGTCAATTAGATAGAAAAATTATTTTTGATAGATATATAGATATTATAAAAAATGGAGATAAAGATACTCTATCAAAGATGTTTGGCTTAAAAAAAGAGATAGATATTAATTTTTATAAAGATGAAATTCGCACTCAAAAGGGCAAAAAAGCGATAGAAAGATATAGTGGAGTTGCTTTTGATTATTTAGATTATCCAAATTTAAATAGTGATGTTCAAAAATATATTGATAAAAATGTACTAATATTTTCAAACCTTTTTGGGATTATTAGAGCAGATGATATGATTCCAAACTATAAACTAAAACAGGCTGAATTAGTTGATAATATAAAAGTGGATAAATTTTATAAAGAGAATTTAAAAGAGGTTTTAGATGATTATTTAAAAGATGAGGATATATTAAATTTAAGTGCAAACTATTATGATAAGTTTTATAAACCTTGTAAAAATTATACAACTTTAAAGTTTCTAAAAAATAATAAAGTTGTAAGCCATTGGGCAAAAGCATATAGAGGATTGGTTCTTAAAGCAATTGCAGAGGCTAATATATCTACTATTGATGAGTTTATAAAACTATCTATAGATGGATTATCTCTCAAAGAGATAAAAACTATCAAGAATAAAACAGAAATTATTTATGATATATATGTAGAATAAACTATAATCCTAGCTTATCAATTTTATATTTCAATACACTTCCTTCATCATCTGCAAAATAGATATTCCCATTATTATCAAATGTTACACCCTCACCTGCAAATTTATCAAGTTTGATTTTTTTTATAGCTTTATCTTTTTTTATATCATATTTTATTAATAGATTTTTTTTATCACTAAGCATATATAAAAAACCTTTATAATAGCTAAGTCCTGCTATATCCACAAAATTATGAGCAATAATAGTTTTTATTTTGGTCTTTTTTTTGTTTAGTTTTCCCACTTTAAAAACAATTGATGCATCTTTATTTGGATATTTTTTATAGGATTGATTTGATATGTAAATATCACCATCAATAATTGTAATTGCTTCAATCCCATGCTCTTTATCTTTTTTAATAACCATTTTATTTTTATACTCTCGTTTTATCTCTATCTCTTTTTTTACTTTAAAATTTTTCATATTTACAACTAAGATTGACTCATCCACCTCAACAGCAAATATTAAATTATTATTTTTATCATCACAAGCCACACCCTCTAAGTCATATTTTCCAATTCTTTTTTCTCTTAATATTTTGCCATTTGTATTTAGTTCAAAAATACTACCTTCATCATTTGCTACAAATAGTGTATTACTCTTTTGACTATAACATATTCCTGATGCCTCTGGAACTTTTGCTATAGTATGATTGGCAGTTGCAAAAGCTGATATTGATAACAACAGTGATGTGATTCTTTTCATTTTAACCCTTATTAGTATAAATTTTTATATTATATCATTAATTATAAAAAATTGAACTACTACTATCAGTTTCTTATAACTTATTATGGTAATATACTATATTATATTTTCAATTTAAGGAAAACTATGTCAAAAACTTATGCTTCATTTATATCTATTGGTGCTTATGTTCCTAAAAAAGTTTTAACTAATCAGATGCTTGAAAAGATGGTTGATACAACAGATGAGTGGATTAAAAAGAGAACTGGTATAGATACAAGACATATAGCAGATTCTGATGAATACACTAGTGATATGGGTTATGAAGCTAGTAAATTGGCGATTGAAAGGTCTGGATTATCAACAGATGATATAGATTTAGTTCTTTGTGCAACTGTTACGCCTGATTATTTTAATATGCCATCAACCTCTTGTATTATATCTGATAAATTAGGAATCAAAGATGTTCAAGCTTTTGATATATCAGCAGCTTGTAGTGGATTTGTTTATCTGTTATCTATTGCAAAGGCTTTTATCGAATCTGGTATGAAAAAAAATATCTTGATTATTGGAAGTGAGAAATTTTCATCTATTGTGGATTATACAGACCGAGGAACTTGTATCTTATTTGGTGATGGAGCAGGAGCTGCAATAATAAGTGCAACAGAAGATAAATCTAAAGCTATGATTGATGTTCATGCTAGTGCTGATGGTAGTTATTCTGATTTTCTAGTTACACCTGCTCCTGGAAGCGTTAATCCTGTTAGTCAAAAAATGATTGATGAAGGTCTTAATTTTGTAAAGATGAAAGGAAATGAGACATTTAAATTAGCAGTAAAAACTCTTACAAAAGATGTAAAACATATATTGGCAAAAAATAATATCGCTTCAGAAGATATTTTACATTTTATTCCTCATCAAGCAAACTATAGAATTATAAAAGCTGTGGGAGATGCTTTAAAATTCAATGAAGAGCAGGTAGTTGTAACAGTAAATAAATATGGTAATACATCAGCTGCCTCTATCCCTATGGCAATCAATGATATTTATGAATCTGGAAGATTAAAGCATGGAGAGTTAATGCTCCTAGATACATTTGGTGGTGGTCTTACTTGGGCTAGTGCATTAGTGGTATTTGCAGGAAAAAAATAAATAAAAAAGGCTAAAAATGTTTGGAATGGGTTTTATGGAGATTATAATAGTATTAGTGATAGCTATACTATTTTTAGGTCCTGATAAATTACCAACTGCTATGGTAGAGATGGCAAAATTTATTAAAGGGATTAAAAAAGGTGTAGGTGATGCAAAAACTGCACTTGATGATGAGATACGAATATCTGATCTTAAAGATGAGGCATTAAGCTATAAAAAAACTCTTGAAAATGCCGCTAGTGGTCTAAATGGTTTTAAAAATATAGGATTAGATGATATGCTTGAAGCAGAGACTAAATCAGAAAAGAAAAAAATTGCTTCTCAAGTGGAACAAAAAAAAGAGAATATATCTTTTGAAAAAAAACCAGCAATAGATACCTCTAAAAAAGAGGAGATAAAAGATGTTTAGTGAATTAAAACCTCATTTAGCAGAACTAAGAAAGAGATTAGGTTATTCTGTTTTATCTGTATTTATATTTTTTGCTATATCTTTTATATTTTATGAGCCAATTTTAGAATGGATGATGAAACCGTTAAAAGATGTGCTTAGTGAAGGTACTCCAATGATTGCAACAGGTGTTAGTGAGGCATTCTTTACTGCTATTAAGGTGGCATTTTTTTCTGGTATTGTAATATCTTTACCAATTATATTTTGGCAATTTTGGCTATTTGTAGCCCCTGGATTATATGAAAATGAAAAAAAGATGGTTATACCGTTTGTATCATCTGCCACAATAATGTTTTTGCTTGGTGCATCTTTTGCTTACTATGTTGTTGTTCCGTTTGGATTTGAGTTTCTTGTAAATTTTGGTAATACAATTGTAACGGTAACTCCTAGAATTGGTGAATATATAGGATTTTTTACAAAAATAATGGTTGGATTTGGAATTAGTTTTGAGCTTCCTGTTATCACATTCTTTTTTGCAGCATTGGGATTATTAACAGATGAAACATTAAAAAACTTTTTTAAATATGCGGTGATTATTATATTTGTAATAGCCTCATTATTAACTCCTCCTGATGTTCTTACTCAACTTCTTATGGCAGGACCTATGATAATATTATATGGTATATCAATTGTAATTGCAGGTATTGTAAATCCAGCTCAAAAAGATGATGAAGATGAAGAGTAGGTTGAATATATGGTAGGTATTGTTGATTATAATATGGGAAATTTAGCATCTGTTTCTAATGCTTTTGATAAACTTGGAATTAAAAGCAAAATAGAATCTAATCCTGATAATCTAAAAGATTATGATAGATTGCTTCTGCCTGGTGTTGGAGCTTTTGGAGATGCGATGAATCATCTTCAAGTAAATGGTATGGATGAAGCTATAAAAGAGTATGCAAAAGTTGGAAAACCTTTGCTCGGAATCTGTTTGGGAATGCAACTTTTATTTGATAAAAGCACTGAATTTGGCTCAAATAGTGGTTTAGGATTAATAGAGGGAGATATTATAAAATTTGATGAGTCAAAATTTGACCATAAATTAAAAGTTCCACATATGGGATGGAATGAGCTATTTGTTCAAAATGAAACTCCTCTTTTTAAGAATATAAGTAAAGAGGTTTATCTATATTTTGTTCACTCATATCACGCTATTTGTGACGATAAATATGTAATAGGTAAAAGTTATTATGGATATGAATTTGTATCTGCTGTTCAAAAAGATAATATATATGCAATTCAACCACATCCAGAAAAGTCTCATGATAATGGTATAAAAATATTAGAAAATTTTATAAAATTAAAATAAAAAATCTTTTAATTAGCATATTATTTATTGTAAGTTTAAAAGCACATATTAATGAAGCAGTCTTGTATTCATTTGAAAAAAAATGTATGATATGTCATGATACTTACAAAAAGAATAAAATAGCACCACCTCTCGTAGCAGTCAATCAAGTTTATCTTAGATTGTATGAATACAATATGACTATTGCTATAGATAATATGAAAATATTTCTAACAAATCCTACAAAGGATAAGGTGCTTTTAAAACCAGCATTTAAATTATTTGGTTTAATGCCCAAATTAGATTTAAATGCCACGGAAATTAATAATTTTTCACAAGTTTTAATAGAAACAGAGTTTGAGATACCAGATTGGTTTAACGCTCATTATAAATCTCATGATTTAAATAAAAGTTCAAATATATAATCAATATATTTTATTAACTGATGTTACGCACTTTGTATAAATATTTATAATTATCTATATTTTACTGTATCCACAAGGGGATAGCCTAATGTCAATGAAATAAGAATTTTTAATATAATATTTTTGTGGGTTTCACCCACCCTACGGCAAAAAACCATTAGTAGGGTGGGTGAAACCCACCATTATATTGCTTATTTCATTTGTTTTCATTTGTATTTGGGCAATTCCTTGAATTTTTAAAATAATCTAAATATGCGTAACATTAGTTACTAACTTCTAGGGTCAACTAATTTTCCAGCAATTGCACTAGCAGCTGCTACGGCTGAATTTGCCAAATATATCTCAGATGTTCTTGAACCCATTCTACCCACAAAGTTACGATTTGTTGTAGCTACACATCTCTCATTATCACCTAATATTCCCATAT